>JAITTA010000289.1 GCA_031287395.1 Dysgonamonadaceae bacterium
TATGGTACTGTTCGACTCCGACTTGACGGAAAAAATATTTACGAACCTGATTTCCAATGCCGTGAAATATTCTCCCGAAGGTGAATCCGTCACTTTTAAAATATCCTCGTCAACTTCAACGGAAAAAGCACTATTAAACAAAAATACGGCAAACGATTCCGGAATCAAAACGCTCACTTTCGAAATCATTAATACGGGGACTACCATCGGTCCGAAAGAAGAAGAACGGTTATTTGAATCGTTCTCCAGCTTATCGACAAAAAAAACCTCTTTTCAGGAAAGCACAGGACTCGGACTTTCCATCGCCAAAGAACTGATTCAGGCTTTAGATGGCATAATACAACCCGTGATACGTCCGGACGAAGTCATATTCCGGGTTATCATCCCTTTCTATATTGCCAATCCGGAAGATAAGAGCAGGCAAAAAGAATCCGGTACGGAAAATCATACTTTCCAATACACCTTGTCGGAATTAAAGGTGCTGGACGAATATCCGGCCATAGAAAAAACCGAAGAAAAGAGAAGACAGGAACAATACAAACTGGTCGTAATAGAAGACGATGAGCTTCTGAAAAATTATCTCGTAAAGGAACTTTCCGGAGAATTTTCAGTATATGCTGCAAAAAACGGATTTGAAGGCATCGAACTCGTCAAGAAAATCAATCCGCAGATTGTGGTTACCGACCTGATGATGCCGGAACAGGATGGACTTGAAGTGTGCAAACAGCTTAAAAATAATCTGAAAACGAGCCACATCCCTATTATCATGTTATCGGCTACCGCAAATCAAAGCAAGCGGGTGGCAAGCCTGAAAAAAGGAGCAGACGTTTTCATAGAAAAACCGTTTGATATGGATTTCTTAATTCAACAAATCAAAAATCTGATTGAAAATCATGAGAATTTAAAGATACTATACTCCCAAAAATACGTCGTAGAACCTTCGCAAGTAGTCATTACGCCGATCGATGAAGTATTTTTCAAAAAAGCGGTTACTTTTGTCGAAAACAATATCCAGAACCCCGATTATGATGTCGAAAATTTCGTATCCGACATGGCGACCAGCCGCACCCTGTTATACAGAAAAATCAACGATGCGACCGGCATGTCTATCAAGGAATTTATCCTCGATATGAGAATGAAGCGCGCAGCGCAATTACTTAAGGAATCACATTACAATATTTCGGAAATAGCCGCAATGACAGGATTCAATGAATCAAAATATTTCAGTACCTGTTTCAAAAAACATTACGGAATGACTCCGACGGAGTTCAAATCGGCGTACGCCTCATAAACTTATTCAACGGAAGTAAACACCGACTTTATCCCATCGGCCTTGACGGATACCACATTCTTCCCATTGTTTTTATTCAGTTTTATCCGGGCTTTGCCATTGTATGCCCCGACTTTTTTCGAACCGGTTGAAGTTCCCCGGTTAACGATCAGATTTCCATCTCCTGTGGATTCAAAGAAAACGAATTTTCCGGAATCAAGGCATAAGATGCCTTTTTCATCGAGAAGTTGAGCCTCAATCCAGGCATATTCCGAAGTATTTTCGATAACAGACAATTTTAGTTGTACTTCCCTACCCCATTTTTCGGTTTGATAATCAAAAACAATTTCATCGGAAACAATCTGTTTTCCCTTCTTTCCCATTACTTTTACGGTATTTTTCCCCCGATTCAAAGCGGTCTTCCAACGCAAACCGGCAGCAGGAAAATCCTGGGAATTACGTTTCTTTTTACCCAGACTTTTTCCATTGAGAAAAAGCTCCACCTCCTCGCAGTTCGAATAAACCTTTAACTCTTTTTCTTCATTCTCTTCTCCCCATCGAACAGGCCAGGAATGTCCATAAATATGAATCATCGGCTGATCCGCCCAATAAGACTGAAATAAGAAATAGCTCTCTTTAGGAGTGAAATCACGCTCTACGACACCCTTCTGATTGACGTAAGGCACCGGATTTTCAGGTCGTACGGGGGTGGAAAAGTCCTTGAATACCCAAAAAGCCGTACCCGTAAGCCAGGGCATGTTTTCCTGCTCTTTGAGGTGCCAGTCGAACAAGTCGCAGATATAAGTCTCACTCCAATCGCCATCGACCGGAGGCCGTTTACTATGTTCATTCGGACGTTCGGCGTGACGACGGGCATGACTGTCTCCTCCCCATTCCACATGCAGGAAGCGATTGACCGAATCAAAATTTCTTTCTGTCATTTCCCGGTAATCAGGATATTTATTACTGTACCATCCCGCCCAGATAGAAGGAGAATAGACATCCGGAATGTCTTTACAGAAATCGCATCGGCGGATGGAAGTCAAACGGGAATGATCCAATCGATGCGATAACTCATGCAATTCTTTCATAAATGAACGAATCTTTTCTTTATCAAATTCGGGAAAATCATTCGGCCAGTCATTTTCATTTCCCAGCCCCCAGAGAATGACCGAAGGATGATTCCGGTGCTGCGTAATCATATTCCGCAACATATTCCGGGCTTGGTTTTTATACGATTCTCCTCCAAGTCCTCCCCGGCACCAGGGAATCTCTTCCCAGACCAGGATTCCCAACCTGTCGCATTGCTCAAGGACAATACGCGATTGCTGGTAATGCCCCAACCGGATAAAATTGGCTCCCATGGCTTTGATCATTTCCATTTCGTGAATCATCATTTCTTCGGTCATGGCCGCCCCAACGCCGGCATGGTCTTCGTGACGGTGCGTTCCTCTCAGCAACAACCGTTTTCCATTAAGCATAAAAGGTCCTTTTTCAACAAACTCAAAAGTGCGGAAACCGAAACGATCTCTCCAAACCGTTGTATCTTTATCTGTTTCCAAACGGACTTCACAAGTATATAAAGACGGCATACCGGGCGACCACAAAGACGGTTTTTTTATATTAAACCGGAATTCCGGCAACCGGGACGATTCTGTATTATAATTTTGTTCGGCAATCGTTTTTCCATCGGGAGAAATGATTTTCATATTCATCTTGTATGAATAAATATTCATCGAATCCGACAAACCAAGCGCCAAAGACATCGTTCCATTTTCCCCATCCACGCGGGCATCGATCCTCATTTCAGATAAGGAAATTTCTGGCAGATAAACCAGATTCAGGTAACGGTAAATCCCTCCGTAAATATTGAAATCAGAGAGGTCGGAGGGAATCATTTCCGCATCCCGCGAATTATCGCAACGAATCAACAAAGGCACCTTGCCATGGAATCGTCCGGCATCGTCCGAAGTCAAAAAAGCTTTTACGGCATCGGTGATATCGCAGCTCCATTCGTCGTAACCACCTGTATGTTTATCCACTTCACTTGTATAAATATACACAGCCGTCTTCTGACCGGCTCCTTCAAATTGCAGGACAGTCCGTCCGTTTTCATAAGGATTCCGGATATTCAGGTAAGTCCGGTACCAACCGGGACCTTCATAATAATTCCGGTACGGATCTACCGCATCTTCAGCATTAAAACAATGCGGAAGCGATACCGTTTCCCAGACCGGAACCGTTTCCGGGGCATCCGGCTTAACAGGCCTGACTCCCTCCCATATATTTCCCAAATCGCCCCGCAGAAATTCCCAATCTGTATTCAAACGGATTTTGGAAGGATAATTAATCTGTGAAAAAAGAGTTGTTCCCGTAAAAAACAGACCGGCGATAAAAACGAACCTGTATTTGTAAATTCCCATAGATATCATCTGGATTCCTGTTTTTGTTTTCTCAATAAAGCTTCAAGGAAGTAATAGTCGGCATAAGACAAAGGAACATCTACTTCCGAATTCATCGGTTTCGATCCGGTACTATGCAACAATAGAAATCCCCGGTTTTCTCCCAAAGGAGATAAATAATCCCGGCTCAGATTAGTCAGGATGGTATCCGCCCACTGTTTGTATCGAACGGCATCCTCAGTATCATACCCGCCGAGTTCATACAAAGCCGATGCCATAACGGCAGCAGCCGATACGTCACGCGGTTCGTCAGGTATCTCTGGAGCATCAAAATCCCAATACGGAATCAAATCCGCAGGCATATTTTTATGCGTAAAAATAAAATCGGCAATTGCCCCGGCCTGCTTCAGGAAGGCAGGATCTCCGGTTTCCCGGTAACACATGGTATAGCCATACATTCCCCACGCCTGTCCACGAGCCCAGGCCGATTCGTGGGAGTATCCCTGATGCGTGTTTTTTTTCAGCACATCCCCTGTAATCGTATCATAATCAACCACATGATAGGAACTGTCATCCGCACGAAAATGATTTTCAATCGTCTTCCCTGCATGACTGACGGCAATATGATAATAAATCGAATCCTGAGTTTCATTGAAAGCCCAGAATAACAATTCCAGGTTCATCATATTATCAATGATG
>JAITTA010000293.1 GCA_031287395.1 Dysgonamonadaceae bacterium
AATAACCGGAACTCCACTATGCAAAGCCTCGATTACAGGAATCCCGAAACCTTCAAAAAAAGAAGGATACAAAAATACGGAAGCTAACTGATAACAAGCCGGTAAATCATCCAACGGAACCTTGTTCAGAATGTGTAAACGTTCTGATATTCCCGATTGCGCCGCGTATTGTTCCACTTCCACCTGATAGGGCGTCTTTTTCCCAACAGCTACCAAATGAATATCCTGTTCCAGCTTTTGAAGCGCTTTTACTGCCAAAAGAAGATTCTTTCTCGGTTCTATACTCCCCACAGACAACAGGTACTTAGGCGGCAACTTGTATTTCTGAGTTACTTCCTGTTTCTTTTCATCCGTCGCTTTCTTGCCGAAATCAGGATGACATCCCTGATAAACGACTGCAATTTTTTCTTCCGGTATATTGAAAAAAGAAATAACATCCTTTTTTGTACATTCACTGATTGCTATAATCTTATCCGAATACTCACACGCATATCTGAATTTCCGTGTATAAATTTCCCTGTCCCAAGATTTGTAATATTCCGGATAGCGTAAAAAAATAAGATCATGGATTGTAACGACGGATTTAATTCCTGTTTTTGCAATCCCGATGGGTAATTCACCGCTTAATCCGTGATAAATCTCCGGAGAATACTCTCTCAAATCCGTTTTTATTCCTGTCATTCTCCAGAAAGACGGAAAAAGTCCGGCAATACCTGAGGGATATACAAACGATACATTTTTTCGTGATTGTAATGTTTGGAGCCTTGGGTTGTCCTTTTTTTCCGGAGCAAAAAGAAGGTATTTATTATCGGAATAATACTCTGATAATATTTCAATCAGATACCGGCTGTAATTTCCCAGTCCGGTATTGTTTTGAACAGCTCTTTTTGCATCGAACCCAATCTTCATAAACGCTTTATTTTACAAAGAAATAATTCCCAATGATACATCAAACCCGACGGAAATTCCAAATCTCCGGAATGAGGTTCTCCCATTTTCAGGTAGTAAGTATAAAATACCCGGGAAGTAATGCCCCATTTCTTCAGAAATAGCTTCCGCCCTCTTTTTACCGCCTCATTCCTGAATTTTTTGGTAGAAGACTCCAGAAAATGATAAACCCGGCTGGCCGCAACTCCTTTGAAACGCCGGACTCCCAATTGCCATAATTTCATTGAAAAATCGGGGTCCGAGTAAAATCCGGGATAAAATTCGGGACTATACCCTCCCACTTTTTCCCAGATACTCCGGTGTACTACATTCGGGGGCCAGGAAGAACCCGACCAATCCGACATCGGAAACTCTTCGTACCGTTCCAGCAAACTTTTTTCGTCAAATTCATGGATTCCGGTTCCAAAATTATATGGTGCGATCACTGCCTTTTTTCCGGCATCCGACGGCTCAATTGCCGTAGCCGATATAAAGAATAAATGATCCGGTTGCTTTTTTATCTCTTCCCATAAATGCAAATCCCAGGCAGGACAAACATACATGTCGTCATTCAGGTACAGGATGTAATCGGTTTTTGCCAAACCGGCAGCCTGGTTTACAGCATCACAGACTCCTACATTCTTTTCACTGAAAGAATAATCAAGTCCCTGTTTATCGGCCCATTCACGTGTGCCATCCTTTCCTTCATTGATGTGGAGAACAATTTGATGTCTGAAACGACTATTTTTCAGGAGGCTACCAACACACACAGTCAACATCTCCAAATTATTCCATGTCGGAATAACGATACTGAATAAAGGTTCAGATGCTATCCTTGCTTCATTATTTCCCGGTTCGTACATTGAATTTATTTTTTAGATCGACTTTGGGTATTATGTCTTTTTCATAATCCTCGTTTCCGACCAAACGTTTTTCCGGTACGGCATATTCTCTGGAAAAGAGACTTGCCGACCGATCATAACCGGAATATTGAAGAGCGCTGAGGGTCGATAATGAATAAATCACATTTTCTATACTGTAAGGTCTTGAAGTATCGACAATAATATCCGGCATTTCCGTCTGATACTTCTCAGACCTCCACAAAATAAAAGGAATACGGGCCTGACAAGGGTAAACGTTCATCATAAAATGCCCCCTGGCATTCCGGGTATCGTGTACTTCTTCTCCATGATCGGAAAAGAATAGTAAAAAAGAAGATTTGTTCAGATTTTTAACTTTTCTTAACACTTGGCTATATATGAAATCGCCATACAAGACCGAATTATCATACTTATCGATAGTCTCCATCATGTCGGCATTTCTGAACCCCAAATCAGGTAAATCCCGGTTTTGTTTATAATTAAAATGCTCAAAATCATCAGGATACCTGCAATTGTAAGCATGGTGGTTACCCATCAGGTGAATGAAAATGATTTTATTTCCTTTCACTTCGTCGGAAAAAACTTTATCTAAAGTAGGAAGTATAATTCCATCATCCTGCTCCAGATGGCTGAGATCAAAAAAGTGTTTCGATTCCTGGGCAATTACTCCGTAACTTCCACCCCACTTTGTCAGAGGAGCCGAATTTGTTATCCAATAAGTCTCAAATCCAGCCGTATTAAACATTTCAATAACTGAAGGTTTTTGCATATAATATTCCGGATGATCGTGATTCGCAAAGGTAAGAATTTTTTGCATTGCTCCGATGGTGTGATTTTCAGGGGTAACAACATCCGTATATACCGCCAGTTCATCCCGTACGGAATCGATACGCGGAGTCGTTTGACGGTGGTAGCCGTAAAGACTCATGTGACAGGTAGATGTGGATTCCCCTAAAATGACTACAAAAACATGATTAACGGAATCCGGTAACAGGCATTCTACTTCCATTTTGAGATTTTTCCGCATATTTTTTTCTTCTTCAAAAATCCGGCTTGCTTTCCAAAAACGGAAACGGCTCTTATAAAAATCAAATACAGGCATTGCCTGTGCGGTATATTGTAATGTAATGCCAATGAGAACAATTGCGATGGAAAATACAAATAAAGGACGGTATTTTTTAATACTTATGGAATGTTTCGAACGAGTTTTTATAACCAAAAATCCACCGGCGAGAAGAAAGAGAATATTGGCAGCAAATATCTCCCAGGAAATAAAATCCTTGACGTATTCTTTCGATTCCATAGCGTATGATGTAAAGATTACCCAAAACATATCCCGGTTCATATACAGATTGGAAATATACAAATACCCCCAAACAATCATATTCGGTACAATGGAAAGAAGAAAAAGAGCAGTAAGATAAATTTTTTCTCCTTTCTTTCCGAGGAACAAATCAATACTGCAAAGCGCCAGACCAACTATTATACAAATTATCCACGCAGAAATTTTTTCTTCCAGGCTAAGATTTTCTGCCCAAAAGTAAAAAACTGGAATATAAAGCAGGATATAAAAAATTAAAATAAAGGCCCAT
>JAITTA010000020.1 GCA_031287395.1 Dysgonamonadaceae bacterium
GAATACTACTTGACTAATTTTTTGATGGATACGACTATTCATCCTTATAAGGCTTTTGGTCTCGAGTACAAACAAATGGGAGCGGACACATTGTCCATAGCTTCGGACGAAACAACTGCAAGCGAGGAATATAACGTTCCTATTTCTGATATTAAGATTTATCTGAAAGATCCTCATGCCGATGATTTTTTGAAAGACAATGTTCATTCCATTCGGTTTATTTGTATTGATAGTACGTTCTTTGTAAACCCGGTTTTCGAAGGCCGGGATCGGGAAAAGGTTCATGAACTGAGATTCTTTATCAATACAACTGTAGATCCTGTTGCGGATACGCCGGTAACGTTGTATATAGCAGCTAAAGAGACAAATAAAGAAATCTCCAGAAGTGCCTATGCTTTGAATATTTCTACTGCTTTTAAAAAGGATGCTCAAGCTTCCGATGATGAAGAAGTTGAGTTTAATTTGAAGTTCAAAACAGGAGTAGATAGTGAAGGGAATGACGTATATATGGATTATAAGGGCAATCCTGTGAAACTCAAGATTAAATGAGGTTTTAGATAGAAGTTATAAGTTTTAAGTTTTGTCGTGCGTAAGCCAAACTCAAACTTAAAACTTATAACTTATAATGAACTTAAAGCTTTATTCATAGCGGCCGCCGCTTTGCGACCGTCTCCCATAGCGAGGATGACTGTTGCTCCTCCGCGAACGATATCTCCTCCTGCATATACATCGGGTAATGCCGATTGCATCGTATCCTGATTGACGATAATGGTTCCCCAACGACTGATATCCAGTCCTCTGAAAGTACTCGGAATAAGAGGATTCGGAGAAACTCCGATACTGACAATTACCATGTCTACATCGACTATTTCAATAGCTCCTTCAATTGCTACCGGTTTGCGTCGTCCGGAAGCATCCGGTTCTCCCAATTCCATTTTCTGAAGTTTCATCTGTGTCACTCTGCCTTTTTCGTCTCCGATGTATTCGGTTGGATTATGCAATGTAAGGAAGATAATCCCTTCTTCTTTTGCATGTTTTACCTCTTCCACGCGGGCCGGCATTTCCTCTTCGGAACGGCGGTAAACAATCATCGCTTTTTCCGCACCGAGGCGCCTGGCCGTACGTACGGAATCCATGGCCGTATTTCCTCCTCCGATAACTGCTACTTTTTTACCGTGGAATACGGGAGTGTCGGATTCTTCTTTTTCTGCAGACATGAGATTGACCCGTGTCAGGTATTCGTTCGATGAAAGTACTCCCGCCAGGTTTTCGCCCGGAATATTCATAAAATTCGGTAAACCGGCACCACTGGCGATGAAGATACCTTTAAAGTTCTGTTCATGCAGGTCTTCATAGCTGATCGTTTTGCCGACAATACAGTTGGAAATGAATTTAACTCCCATCTTTTTGAGAATGTCAATCTCGACATCTACAATTTCGTTGGGTAACCGGAATTCCGGTATCCCGTATTTCAATACTCCTCCGATTTCGTGCAAAGCTTCAAAAACCGTCACTTCGTAACCGGATTTAGCCATGTCTCCGGCAAAGGACAATCCTGCCGGACCGGAACCGACTACAGCTATTTTCATACCGTTGGAGGTGGCTATTTCTGGGACGGAAATTTTTCCGCTTTCTCTTTCGTAGTCGGCAGCAAATCGTTCAAGATGTCCGATTGCGACAGCTTCTTTTCCCATTTTCAAGTGGATACACTGGCTTTCGCATTGTTTTTCCTGAGGGCATACCCGACCACAAACCGCCGGTAATGCGGAAGTCGCTTTCAAAGTCTTGGCTGCTTCAAAAAAATTGCCCCGTTCGATGTTTTTGATGAAGGTAGGGATATTGATTTCAACCGGACAACCGGTAATACAGGTTGGAACCGGACAGTCGAGGCAACGTTGTGCTTCGGTCATGGCCTGTTCTGCATTTAATCCCAGGTTTACTTCTTCGTAATTATGACTACGGTATTCCGGATTCAATTCCGGCATGTGGACACGCGAAATTTCAGAACGTTCCTTATTTTTCATTTTCCGGCGCAGTTCTTCGCGCCAGGGTTCACTTCGTAATGCTTTTATCTGTTCGGTTGTCGTCATCTGTTTCTTTCATTGATTTCATTTTTTCATTCCTTTCTTTCCCATCATTTATTCCAACCCTTTGTAGGCATTCAGGCGCATCATCATTTCATCAAAATTCACCTGATGAGCGTCGAATTCTGGTCCGTCGACACAAACAAACCGGGTTTTTCCGCCTACGGTTACGCGACAGGCGCCGCACATTCCGGTACCGTCGACCATGATGGTATTCAGGGAGGCGATAGTCGGCACTTCGTATTTTTTAGTAAGTAGAGAAACAAATTTCATCATGACTGCAGGACCTATGGTAACACACAAATCGACTTTTTCACGTTTTATGACTTCTTCAACACCATTAGTTACCAGTCCTTTTTTGCCATAGGAACCATCGTCGGTCATGATGATCACTTCATCCGAAAATTCCTGCATTTCCTTTTTCAGTATTATCAAATCCTTTGTACGTGCCGCCTGGACGGTAATGACCCGGTTTCCCGCTTTTTTCATGGCTTCGACAATCGGTAACATGGGGGCCGTCCCCACACCGCCGCAGGCACAAACCACAGTGCCGAATTTTTCGATATGTGTGGCCCGGCCCAATGGGCCTACCAGATCTGTAATATACTCTCCTTCATTGAGGGCGCAAATCTTTTTTGATGATTTACCGATCTGCTGGATAACCAAAGTAATGGTGCCTTTGTCCATATCTGCACCGGCAATGGTGAGAGGAATTCGTTCGCCGTATTTACCTACTTTGACAATTACAAAGTGTCCTGCTTTTCTGGAACGGGCAATGAGAGGGGCTTCTACCTCGAATTTTACTACATTTTCGGAAAGAATTTCTTTCTTGATAATTTTATTCATTTCTAATGATCTTTCAAAAATCGGGAACAAAGATAAATAGATTCTTGCAAACATCGGCAAAATAAGGACGAATAAAGTAAGTGTTTGATGATTAGGAATGTTCGGCGTTGTTCCGCTATATTCTTCCGATAGGCAAAGTGGAAGACTTTTCGTGTTTCACCGGAATCCCGTACTGCGATATGTGCAAATTGTCGGAGGAGGATATTTCCATCGCCGAAGATGGAGTAGTCTGGATAAAAACATTCCGCGAGAAGACCGGGATAGACTATGAGATTCCCCTGCTTGAAATCCCCCTGCAAATTATTGAACGCTATCGTGG
>JAITTA010000027.1 GCA_031287395.1 Dysgonamonadaceae bacterium
TATCCGTATATTAAAAAAATATCATAGGCTCCCTGATGATTTGCAACAAAAACATAAGATTGTTTTTTATCCGGTTTTTCTTTCCCTATCACTTTTACAGGGCAGAAAGACAGAATACAGGTCAGTTTTGACCAAAGCATCCCCGGATAATAACTGAAGAATCTTTCTCCCCCAAGCAAGCAACCGACGGTAGTTGTCAGTGCAGTAAGAATCGTGATTACCAGAAACAGGGGTAACCAGACGAAGATTTGAAAAATCAGGAGAAAAAAACGTTTCATAACATACAATGAGTTGTATATCTATTATCTTTATTATACAAAAGTAAGAATTTCTTTATTTCCGAAAAAATATTTCGCCATTAAATGAATTATCTCTTATTTTGCAGGAATAAATCAAGAATGATAACCGATGAAATATTTTTTGAAATACATTGGAATTGCAATCCAGATTTTAGGAGTTGCAATTCTCGCTTTTCCTTTTTTTGGTGGATTTGAATCGAATGAGAGCCTTACAATCGGCTTATTCATGATACTAGGAGGTTTTGTTATTCACGTCCTGATTCGTAGAGGAAGTATTTAAAATCCATCCTTCTGTTGATTTCATTCATCTATAATTCTCCATATACACACTCTGTATTTATAATTCTACAACTACTTTCCCAAGCAATTATAAAATGGGGATAAACAATTTGAGATTACAAAAAAATAACCAACACAAAGGATGGATACAAAAAGTCATCAAAAATCATGCCAAAATACTTTAATATTAAAAATAAATACAAAAAATATTAAGACGAAATTCACTCAAAAGCTTTGTAAATAATGTCCTGTATACCAGTCCGGATACTCATCTGAGATAGTTTTTTATTTCCTCTGTATGGATAGACCCGATTTGATAAAAATATGTATATCAGTTGATTATCAGGATCTATCCAAAAACAGGTACCGGTAAATCCTGTATGACCATAAGTCGATGCCGGAACCAATTTTCCTGTCACATTGGCAGAATTATTTTCTTTGTCAGGTTTGTCAAATCCCAAACCTCTGCGGCTGATTGGACTTTTCGCTTTTGTAAATAATTTGCAGGTAGCTTCACTTAAGAAGCGTTCGTTACCATAAATACCTTCATTCAGGTACATTTGCAGAAGTTTAGCCAAATCGTTAGCATTCGAGAAAAGTCCGGCATGTCCGGAAACTCCACCCATGAATGCTGCAGCTTCATCTTCAACAAATCCGATAAGAATTTGCCCCCGGAGAAATTCATCGTTATCCGTAGGAGCAATTTTTAAAGTATCGATTCTTTTCAATGGATTGAATAAGGTGTAATTGGCTCCCAGTTTCACAAAAAATTCGTTTTCAACAAATTCATCCAATTTTCGTTTTGAAACGTTTTCGACAACTTCTTTCAGCAACATAAAGTTAAGGTCGCTATAGACATATCGGGTATTGTTTCTCAACTTCGAATCGGCAATTTCTTTCAGTACCATATCTTTAAACTTGTTGTTCAGATAAAAATTCCGGGCGGCCTGTAATTCGTATCCTGGTTTGGGTGTTTTCGATACCAAACCGGGTTTGAATTCGAAGTCGGTACGCATATAAATATTGTCGTCGTAACGGACGCGGTAGGTGAGATCCCTTTTTGAAGAATACAAAGATCCGGTGTATGTTGTATCGTCGATAGCCATCCGGTAAAATGGCAGGAAAGGAGCGAGCCCCGATTGGTGGAATAATGCACTTTTTATCGTGATCTCTTTTTTATCTGTATTTTTAAGTACAGGGACATAAGTACTTAAGTTGTCCTGCAATGTTATCTTGCCGGTGTCATAAAGCTTCATAACGGCAGGGAGGGTTGCCGTGACTTTCGTGACGGAAGCCAGATCATATACATCTGAGATCGCCACCGGATGTGTTTGCGCGTAGTCGAAATATCCAAAGGACTTGTTATAGATCACCACCCCGTTTCTGGCTATCAGAATCTGGCATCCGGGATATGCTTTTTCTTTTATTCCTTTCCTGGCAATATCATCAATTTTCTGTAACTTTTCAAATGAGATTCCCGCTTCACGAGGTTCAAAATAAGACAGTCTCGTTTTGTCCGTCTTGAGTCCTGTACCGGCCTTAAACAGCCCGGTAACCGTCACCGGTAATTTCCCCTTAGCCGGTATGCCGCCCATGATCAGTTGGGCCGCTGCTTCCTGGGCATGCGTCGTATTCTCATATGCCATAACGACTCCTTTCGAAGAAGCAATGTTCTGCCGGAACTTTCTCATGGAATAAGGAGAGGAAAAAAAAACGAGTATCACTTTTTTATTTGCACCTAATTTTTGCAGTTGAGCATAATCAGGCATCCGTTCGGAGTGAACGGCACAAATAATCATATCGTAGTTTTCCATTTTCCCGAAAACGGAATTGGCGGTGGTCTCTTTTGCATTACGGGGGATCTGGAAACAATTCATTCCGGCATACAAGCCTAATGTTTTTTCAAAAGTCGTCTCATTATCGGTACCCAGGCTTAAAACAGCTATTTTTGTTTTTGCCAGGTCTTTTACCGGAATAATTGCACCTTCATTTTTCAGCAGGGTCATTCCTTCGGCATTCAATTTTTGAATCAGCCATTTTGAATAATTCGAATGAATATGCGAATAGAGTTTATCTGTTTCAATAGGAGCATACTCATTCAGGCCTGCAATGTATTTATACCGTAAGATCTTGAGGCATTTTTCCTCAATTAATTCGATATCAAGAATTCCGTCTTCGATAGCCTTCTTAACCGAATCGAATTCGGCTATCGGTTTAGCAGGTTTCAGGAGGACATCATTTCCCGCCAACAGTGCCTGAACACAAATGCTTCCTGAACCGGCTCCTTTCATATCGAGGGCATCGGTAAAAGCAAGACCTTCAAATCCCAATTTCTTCTTTAGTAAATCGTTAACAATTTTTGGAGACAGGGAAGTCGGAGTATTAGTACTATCCAGGGCAGGTACGGAAAGGTGTCCTGTCATGATTCCGGAAAAACCCTCATCGATAAATTTTTTGAAAGGATAAAATTCTGTCTCATTTAAATGCTCCTGGTTATGGGATATTACGGGAAGCGTTTTATGGGAGTCTTCTGAAGTATCCCCATGTCCTGGGAAATGTTTTCCAACAGCTATTATCCCACTTTGTTCCAGTCCTTTGGCATAAGCAATCCCTTTTACGGAAACATCCTGGGGATCTTCCCCGAAAGATCGGGTACCGATAACCGGATTGGACGGATTGTTATTAACATCCAGTACCGGAGCAAAATTAACATGTACCCCAAGTTTCCGGCATTCCCGCCCCATTTCTTCACCATAATTATGTATCAGTTGATTATCCGTAACGGCGCCAAGGAGAATATTTTTGGGAAAACGTGGAGTTCCGGATAGCCTCATTGAAAGTCCCCACTCGCCGTCGAAAGAAATCAGAAGAGGAATTTTGCTGGCTTTCTGATACAGATTCGTGCTTGCGGCCTGGTCTCCCAATGATCCTCCGGAAAACAGAATACCTCCTATTTTTTGATTTTCTATGTACTTTAGTACCTGATTGGTGGTATGTGAAGTGGTTCCCGGATCGGTTACAATGATAAAAAGTTGTCCTATTCTTTCGTCTAAACTCATAGAATCAAAAACAGAGTCGACCCAGATTTCCATTTTTTCAGGATCTACACTTTTATATAGGTTCGGGACTTTTTGCGGATGAGCAAAACCGAAAAACAGAATAAAAATGATAATAATGGACAACCGTAGTACATTCATTTATCTTTTCTTTTCTCATTCAGAGTGATATCCAGTCGTCCTACATAAATACCGTTTTTCCCCATCTGATTGATCATGACCTTCTTTCCATCAGCGTTTTCCGTCCAGAAAGGTTTACTCATAAAGGTATGGCTATGTGCACCAATGA
>JAITTA010000075.1 GCA_031287395.1 Dysgonamonadaceae bacterium
CCACCACGCCGGCAACATGCTGGAATGCATGAAAACCCGCCAATTGCCGAATGCAGATATCGCTATTGGGGCCGAAGTTGCAAAACTGGCCCATATCGCCAATATCTCTTGCCGGCTCGGACGCGGATTAAACTGGGATTCCAAAGCAAACAATTTCGGGAAAGATGCGGAAGCAAATGCCTTCATCAAGGCGCATTACCGCGAACCATGGAAACTACCGAAGATATAATTCGGTAAAAGAACCTGTTTTCAAATTAAAATCTCCATTATTTTTCATTCTGCAAAAAATAATGGAGATTTTAATATTTTAGGGAACTATCTCTTATTAAGATTCCTTATTTATTACTAAACAACTTTCCGGTAGAAACTTTCACTACTTTCCCGTATTTTTCCAAAGCATTCAGATCAACCGATTTAGGATCTCCTACAATACCGATTGCTATCGGACGCCCTTTCACATTTTCATTATAAAATTTAACGATATCGTCGAATGTCAGGTTATCAATTTTACTTCCGTTGGTTTCTGCCGGAGACTTTGTATAACCCCTTCTCTTCCATCCCTCATAAACCTGGCTGGCTATTCTGAAATGAGGTTTTTCAATAACAGACGTTTCTTTCATGTAGTTCTTGATCATAGGCAGGCGATCCGGATACTGAGGCATTTGATTGATCAACCCCATAAAAACATCCACCGCCTCCACGGTTTTATCCGCCTGAGTGCCTAACGCTCCGATAAAATAACATTTTTTCCCTTCAACAGGAGGATTCCGGTAAGCAGCTCCCGCCGAATAAGCCATAGAACGATATTCGCGAATCTCCTGAAGAACCAGACCGCTGAAACCTCCGGCAAAATACTGATTAAAAGCCGTATGATATACATCATCTTCATGATTGTATTCATCTCCTTGAATATAGAAATAGACGGAACTTTGTTGAGCATCTCCGTTAGGCAGGAAATAAATTGTATTTTCCTTGTACTCCACCCGATCCTTCACTTCGGGAGAAGTGGAAGTTTTTTCTCCTTGTTTCAGAGGAAGATTTTTGCTCAGAATATCGTACACTGTTTCCAGATCCAAAGAACCTACATAGTGAATCTCCGCCTCATAATCCGTAGCCCGTTGAAACTCTCCGGTCAGATTACTGATCGTTATGTTTCCGATTTCTTCCAAAGACAAACGATCCAAATAATCCGACTTATCCTGATACAACACATATTGATTCATTGCACTCCCCATATTTTCCGTCGACGTCTTTTCCATCCGGCGGTTCTGATAGTAAGGGCCTTTCTGGTTATTCATCTGTTTTTCATCCAGTTGAGGGAGTAATATCTGACGGGTCAGCAAGTTACAGGCTTCTTCCAAATTGACTTCAAATCCATTCATTGTAACGTATAGGTAATCATCGTCCACTCCGTAACGGCAAGTTGCACCCAAGTTACTGAATTCTTTCTTCACAGCCTGTGCATCCATTTGTCCCATGATACCGGCATTATTCATCAACGCAGTTGCCAAAGCTAATTTAGGCATTTTTTCCGTACCGATACCAAATTTCAATGTAAGGGTAAATACCTCATTCTCATTGTTTTTTGTATAAAACAGTTTCGATTTGTCGTTAATCGGGCGCATACGAATATCGTTCATATCAGCATACGGAGCAGCCATTTTCTTTACCGGAAGATGTTTGAACTCTTTTGCATATGCAGATTCAGCCCCTCTTACAGGTAATATCGGATCGTATTGCGGTTTTTCCAGTTTTTCCCCTTTAGAAGGCTTTCCTTCATTCAACATAAAAGCAATATAATCCTCTCCAAAATACTTCTTTGCAATCTCTTTAATCTGCTCTACAGTAACAGCGGCAACCATTTCTTTAAAACCGAGCAATTCACCCATGTCCTTTCCGGAAAGGAAATACTGTGAGATTATATATGCCTTATTTTCATTCGATTCCATGGATAAGTCATAGTCCCGAATCATTTTACTTTTGATAGACTGTACCAGCCAATCTTCAAACTGACCTTCCTGTAACTTCTTAATCTCTTTCAACAACGTTTTCTCAGTCGATTTCAACGATTCGAAACGACGCTGGTTCATATCGTAATAAGGAACAGCCCGGACGGTAATAAAGCCACGGTCAAGCAAGGATTCCGAATTGGCTCCCGCGGCCGTCAAGTCTCCATCAAGAGACAACTTATCCAGAAGTCCCGTACGGTTTGAATTCGAAAGGATGGAAGTACAGATATCCATTGCAATATCATCTTCACTACCGGATGTTATGCCTTTGAACGACAAAATTACCTGGGGAGTATAAGACATCTTGGCGCTGAATTCCTGGCGTCCCTGAAGCGGAGCATCCGGATAAACTTTTTTCTCCGGGACGGAACGGTTTTCCAAACGGCCGAATTTTTCCCGGATAACAGGAAGAAGTTCATTGGTTTTAACATTTCCAACAATCACAAGAGCCATATTGGACGGCACATACCATTCATTATAGAACTTGATCAATTCGCTCAGTTGAGGATTTTTCAAATGTTGCGGAAGTCCTATAACAGAACGGGAATAAGGGTGTCCCGGGAACAAATTACTCATAATAAACTCATTCACCCTGCGAGACTGTTGATCCTGCCCCCGGTTGAATTCTTCATAAACGGTTTCCAATTCCGGTTGGAAATTTCTGAAAACCGGATTGATAAAGCGTTCGGAATTTAATTCCAGCCATTTGTAAACTTCTCCCGGAGGAAATGAGCTATGATAAACCGTATAATCAAGTGACGTTGCCGCATTCATATTTTCCCCTCCCATTTCAAGAGTGAGGTTGGAAAAATCGTTGGAAAGGCTATATTGTGCAGCTTCTTTCGTCAAATCATTGATTTCTTTGGAAATTGTTTTTCTCTTTTCAGGATCGGTGGCCTGAGCCATTTCATCGTATTTGGTAACAATCTGATCATAAAGCCGTTTTTCTTTCTCCCAATCGAGACTACCTATTTTTTGAGTACCCTTGAACATCATGTGTTCCAGGTAATGCGCCAAACCCGTATATTTTTCAGGGTCTTCTTTGGACCCAACATTTACGGCAACCATTCCGAATGCATCGGGAGACGTGAAGTCTTCCCAAATAAAGACACTCAAACCATTCGGAAGCTTGAACGCCTTCAATCCCTGAGCATAGGTATTTGTTCCAAACAGAGAACAAACGAACAATAACAAGACAAACTTTAATAGTTTCATTATTACTTAGAATTAAATTATTAATGTTACAAATATAGGCATTTTATTCACAAAAACAAACCCGGTCGATTTATATCAACCGGGTTCGAATCCCTTATGTATAACTATTTAGGTTACTTCACTCTTTTGTATCCGTAAACAGCTAAGCTACCCAATTCTTCTTCGATACGAAGCAACTGGTTGTATTTAGCCATACGGTCGGAACGGCTCAACGAACCGGTTTTGATTTGTCCGGAGTTGGTAGCAACTGCAATATCGGCAATCGTAGCGTCTTCCGTTTCACCGGAACGGTGAGAAGTAACGGAAGTATAACCGTGACGGTGAGCCATTTCGATAGCATCCAAAGTCTCGCTCAAGGAACCGATTTGGTTTACCTTGATCAGGATCGAATTGGCACAACCCAATTCGATACCCTTCTTCAGATATTCTACGTTAGTAACAAACAAATCATCACCCACCAACTGGCATTTGTTTCCAATTTTGTCGGTCAAAAGTTTCCATCCGTCCCAGTCGCCTTCAGCCATACCATCTTCGATAGAATCGATAGGATATTTGGCTACCAGTTCGGCCAGGTAATCGGCTTGTTGAGCAGACGTACGTTTCGCGCCGCTTGCACCTTCAAATTTCGTATAATCATAAACGCCATCTTTATAGAACTCGGAAGAGGCACAGTCCAGACCGATCATCACATCGGAACCGGCTTTGTAACCTGCCGATTCGATTGCTTTGATAATCGATTCCAAAGCATCTTCAGTACCTTTCAATGCAGGAGCAAAACCTCCTTCATCGCCTACTGCGGTACTCAAATTTCTATCGTGTAATACTTTTTTCAAAGAATGAAATACTTCGGCTCCCATTCTCAGACCTTCACGGAAAGAAGAAGCTCCTACCGGACGGATCATAAATTCCTGGAATGCAATCGGAGCGTCGGAATGAGAACCACCATTGATAATATTCATCATCGGAACCGGCAATACAAAAGTATTCGTTCCGCCGATATAACGATACAAAGGAATATCCAGGTAAGCAGCCGCGGCTTTTGCAACAGCAAGCGAAACTCCCAGAATAGCGTTAGCTCCTAATTTGGATTTGGTTTTAGTTCCATCCATTTCGATCATTTTCTTATCGATAACGCGTTGTTCCAGTGAACTCATACCGATTAAAGCCGGAGCAATCACCTGGTTGATGTTATCCACAGCTTTCAAAACGCCTTTACCCAGATAACGTTTTTTGTCGCCATCACGTAATTCCAAAGCTTCATTTTCTCCTGTGGAAGCTCCCGACGGAACAGCGGCACGGCCAATGATGCCCGACATCAGATGTACATCCACCTCTACCGTAGGATTCCCTCTTGAATCCAGAATCTCTCTACCAACGATTTTTACAATTTCCATAAATTCGTTTTTTATTGGGTTTATAAATATATTTTATTGATTTATAGGATTGGAAATGACAAAAGGTGTCAGATTCCGGGCACAAAGGTAATAAAAAAGAAAATGAAAATCACGATTGTAAACTGACAAATCTTGAAACTTTACGCTAATGCTACATATAGCAGGATTCAGTCCTTACAAAAAGGATTTTATAAAAAATTTAAGCATATTTCTTTCATTTTCTTGTTTTAATGAATAAAAATATGTTAAATTTGCTACTTTAAAAGTATATAAAAAGTTATGAAGAACCATTTATCCGGATGGATAGCGCTGGCCTTTCTTTTTACTGTTTCCTGTTATGAAGAAACACGGGTAGAGTTTATTCCGGATTTTGATATTTTATCCGTTAATGAAAACTATTCAGTCCCCTCGGAATTTACGATTGTTAATAAGACGGTTGGCGCAGACCGTTACCTGTGGACATTCGAGGGCGGGATTCCGGCCGTTTCCACTCAAAAATCACCGGGTTCCGTAATATTCCGTGAACCGGGCGCCCACCTGATCCGGCTGGAGTGCTGGCTTGGCGCTCATTCCAAATCCAAAGAACTTGAACTGAAGCTGGATTCCGTTATTTACCATGCCTTTGAGCCTGAAATACAGGTCAATGCCTATGCTCCCGTGTATGTGAAATTTATCAATAAAACGCAGGGAGCTACCCGCTTTGAGTGGACATTCGAAGGCGGGTCGCCGGCATCGAGCGTTTTGCGGGATCCCCCGCCGGTCTGCTTTGAGCAGCCGGGAAAATATGCCGTGCAGCTTATTTCCGGAAACGACCGGAAACAATACAAATCTACGGATACAATCACGGTATTGCCGCGCCTGCAAACGGATTTTGTATTGAAACCATCCTTACAGGACGAGGATTTTGAAGCACCTGCCGTACTTTATTCGGAAAATAAGAGTATCAGTAACCTGAGGTCAAAATGGACGGTCTCGAATGAGGGATCCGTGAAAAACGATACGGCTACCCACGCGGAATTTTATCTGGAATCGCCCGGCAGTTACACAATTACGCTGCATACCGACAATGACAAGGAAAAACAGACTTTAACCAGGGAAATCTCCATACTTCCGAATACAAATCTTTATACGTTAAAAAATATTAAATTTGGAGTTGCTTCTGCGGAAACGACGGGTGCATTCTTCTCATCCCACTTCAAAAAAGTATTCCTGGAAAAGGAAATCGATCAAACCAACGGAAAACAAATCGACTTCATCTTTTTTGTATTGAACGAACATTTTAATTATTGCCGCCTGCTCTCCCCGGACCAGGCCGATGAATTTGTATATTCCCCAATTGCCGGCGCCATCAGGACTTTTACGGTGAATGAACTGATATCGAAAGGAATTTCTTTTTCCGTTCAGGATTTTGATTCCATGACCGACGACAGCGCCCTGAACCGGCTGGAAATACGAAAAAATGACACGGGAGACGCGTATTTCAAATTAGATGCCTTACCGTATATCGTTCTGTTTGAAACAATCGACGGACGGAAAGGCGCTGTTTGCGTAAGGGAAATCCAAAAGTCGGGAAAGGAATCTTACCTGATTGCAGATATAAAAGTGCAAAAAAATAAAACTTCGAATCCATGAACAAAGCAGGGATCGTTATTTGCCTCTTTTTTGCCCTGGGGTTGAACGGGTATACCCAGCAATTAGACCTGAATAATGTTAAAGAGTTGATTTCCAAAGACAAATTATTGAAACTCAGCGGAGGATTTTCCTCCAGCGTGGTGACTTATTCGGGGACGGAACCGTCGCAGCGGGACCCGTTCGTGTATTACCTGAACGGGAATATTAACCTGAATATTGCCGGCTTGCTGGATTTGCCCTTTTCTTTTAATTTTACCAATTCGGGTTCCAACTATACTTATCCGTCCATGCCCAACCGGCTGGCGCTGCATCCGGTATATAAATCCCTGACGGGACATTTCGGGGATGTGTCCATGAATTTTTCGCCCTATACCCTGAACGGGCACCAGTTTACCGGGGCCGGGCTGGAGTTCAGGCCGGAAAGCCCCTTGAAAATCGCCGTCATGTACGGGCGTCTGCAAAAAGCCGTCGAGTATGGCTCCGGGAACGATCTTGTCCCGGCGGCCTACAAACGAACCGGAACCGGCGTTAAGCTGGAGTATGAAAAGCCAAAGTATCGCCTGGGAATTTCATTGTTTTCCGCAAGTGACGATGAAAATTCCCTGGCAGCGATTCTTCCCGACAGCCTGGATACCAGGCCCCAGAGTAATGTCGCCGGTAGCCTGTCCGCCGCCTTGAGCCTGATTCCCAACATGCAGCTGGCCATGGAATACGGGGTCAGCCTTTTGAACCGGGATACCCGCGTGCAGGGGAACGACACGGCCAATACCCGCTACAATGCCCTGAAAATGTCGCTGAACTACACGTTCGAAAAAAATACCGTGGGAATCGGCTATGAACGGATTGATCCGGGATATAAAACCCTGGGCGCTTATTTTTTCAATAACGACCTGGAAAATATAACCCTCAATTATGCCAGACCCTTTTTCAATAACAAAGCCACCATTGCATTATCGGGAGGTATCGAGCACGACGACCTGGACCGGGTCAAGGAATCCCGAACGAGACGGTTTGTCGTTTCGGGGGACGTCAATTACACCCCCTCCGAAAGACTTAATTTCA
>JAITTA010000119.1 GCA_031287395.1 Dysgonamonadaceae bacterium
TTGAATGTACCTCTAAAAGACTTTTTTAATGCCACAGAATTTGATTTCACTTCAGGAGGTAACAAACAGACGATATAAAAATGACAATGATATGACTTCTTTGGATAAGGATTTGCAGAAAAATAAAAACAGCCTTGAAGATTTTTTCAATATTTCAAAGCGAGTAAGAGCTTATTTGCCGAATGTACTAAGTGGCTCTGTAGATAAAAACGGCTACACTATTTATGTTTCGGACGTTGCAGGTTCTAAAAGGTATCTGAGACCTATTAATAAATCGCTCTATATTCAAGATGATAAACTGTTTGAGCAATCCTACAATGCTTTTTTACAAACGGTATCTAAAATTAAATCCCAAAAAATATATTTCGATGAAAATGAGAAGAATAATATTAATTCTGTTCTATACACCATTCAACAGTCTATTGGCGCCGGACTTGATTTGATGGTTGACCCCAATAGCGCAAGAAAACATGTTGGAAATCGTTTTGAAGAATTAATAAGAGTAGTTTTTACCGATATTGGAATATCAAACAAAAGAATCGTTCTTCGCATTCCTTATGATACGGATGAGGGAGAAAAAATTTATAAATGTGAAAATGATTTAGTGCTTTCTCCTTTCGAAAAAGTGGCTTCAACACCCGAACAATTGGATGAAAAAGAAATTGTTGTTTCCGTAAAGACAACATCTAAAGATAGAATGGGGAAAATGTTTATAGACAAAATCTTATTGGAAAAATTCGTAAAACATCCGCAAAAGGTCATTGGTATTTTCAACAACGATGTACAACGAAAAAATAACAACGACATCAGCTTTACTTTGGTGTCGGGACTTTTTATGGTATATACCAAATTTTTGACGGAAGTAGAAGGGGTGTATTACCTTGACCCTCCGCCGACAGCTCAAAAAGAACCCTATAGCAGATATATGAAACCCTTTTCGGAGTTGATAACAAGCGATATATTCAAATTATTTGCTTCGTAGGCTCTTTCTCCTTTTATGGGAATCAGCCTCGTCTTTGGCTGAAAAAATCCGGGAGATGTGGGCTTTATTCGAGAGCCGTTCTTTGATAATGTTGCAATAGTCAGGTTCTTTTTCAATGCCAATCCACTTGCGTTGATAAGCTTCCGCAACAGCATAAGTAGTTCCGGATCCGCCAAAGGGGTCAAGGATACAACTGTCTTGTCGGGAAGACGAAAGAATAATTTTCCGTAAAAGTTCCACCGGTTTTTGTGTTTCATGGGGATACCTCTCCCACGCACCATTAGAGATTGTCGGAATTTCTAAAACATCTTTAGGTTTAGCACCCAAAGGGTTGGGTTCCCATTCGTAAGCGTTTCCATTTTGCCCATTTGAATATTGAGAAGTTTCGGCTTGTGTCCGTTTGGGGTACTTCATGGTATGTTCATTATACGGAATACGTACCTCGTCAATATTGAAAATGAAATCATTTGTTTTTCTGAAATGGAGAATGCTTTCGTGCGAACGTCCCCAATCTTTACCAAGATTTGCTTTATTCCGATAAAACCAAACTAACCACCGGCACCCTTTAAAAAACGGAGAAGCTACATATTTAATATCTGCAAGAATTTCAGAAAACCCGCATATATAAAGAGAACCGGTTTTCGTCAATACCCGTTGGGCTTCCCTAATCCACTCTAAAGTCCAATCAAGGTATTCTCTTTGAGAGTTAAAATAATCCCATTCGGCTTTTTTTATGTTATATGGAGGGTCTGCAAATATTAAATCAACAGAATTTGAGGCTAAACTGTGCAGGAAACCAACAGAATCGCAGTTATATAATTCTCCAAATCTGGTTTGAAAAAACGGATTTGTTTCTTGACGAATAACATCAATCGGTTTATAAAAACACTCCAATTGCATCTCCTGAACAAGATAACGTATCTGACTATCGGAATAAACTCTGTAATTATTAATAGGATGCCTGTTACTTTTGAACTTACCGCTATTATCCCATCTCCTAAGCGTATCTTGACTAACTCCAAGAATTTCAGATGCTTCTCCTATATTGTATAAATTTTCCATATCCATATCCTTATGTAACCTTATGCATGATTAGGCAACAAAGATAAGAAATTTTTTATTTATGAGAAAGAATTTTATATCTATTATTTTGCCAACTTCGCCCTCAATTCTTTCAACCGCTTTGCAGCCTGCTGATTATCCACTTTAATGTACCGCATAAAAGCCGCCGGACTTTTATGCCCCGAAATCCGCATCAATTCTTCCGCCGGAAAGCCTGACAAATAAATATTCGTACAAAACGACCGCCGACAGGTGTGCGAAGAAATCATTTCCCATTTCTCAAAAATTTTCTTTTCACGGTTCTTGCCTTTCTTGCGGACAACTTCTATCTTTTGTTTTAGCTTTGCCCTTTGTCCCAATTCCTTAACCCGTTCATTGAATGTATAGCTTGGGATTTTCGGCAAATCGTAATTGTATTTTGTGAGAATATCAGGCACATAGTCAATCATCGGAATAACAACGGCTTTATGAACTTTCCGCTGTTTGATATTGATGTTTCCATTTCCCAAATCAATATGTTCGGGACTTAAAGTCGATAAATCGCTATACCGTAACCCCGTGAAACATCCGACAATAAAAACATCCCTGATTTCCTCCAACTGCTTGTCATCCGACAAATCAAGCGTATATATTGCCTCCAATTCCTTTTCACTCAAATAAACCGCATCCGTTTCTTCCTCAACGACTTTAAAGTTTTTCATATCAATAGCAGGAATAACACCTTTTGCCACCTGATAATTGACAAAACCTTTTAACAGGCGCACCACTTTTCCCGCCGAATTGGTCAGTAACCCGATTGTTCCATCCGGCTTCTCCGCTTTGTAAAACAGGTAATCCATAAATTCATTGTAGAATTTCAGGTTCAGATTGCGGAATGTAACCGGTTGGGACGAATAGGGTTTGAAATTCGTCAGATGCTTACGTAGTGTTCTGTAATCCTTTATCTGGTCTTCGGAAACGGACGGCGATTTTTCGATGATGTACCTTTCCAAAGTATCAAACATGTCCACACGATTGGAACGCTGCTCGTATTCCCGATTCTTTTCCAATTCGAGCAGGACGAAATCGACAGTCGGGTCAAGGCTGTTATCCTTGGCATAAGTCAGTATTTCGCCGAGCTTCGATGTGATTTTGGTAAGTACCGAATCAATTTCGCCATAATGCGGGCAGGCGCGTTTAATCCACTTGCGTTTCTCGTCCCAATGTTCCGGCTTGACACTGTATCCGGTAGAGATAAGCGTGCGTTTTGTCCGGTCGTAATTGTAGCGGACGTATAAAGCGGTAGTTCCCTCTTGGGTAACATACCCCGGTTTGATGTATGGAAAGTAATTTGCCAT
>JAITTA010000142.1 GCA_031287395.1 Dysgonamonadaceae bacterium
GGCACCCCGGGGACGAAGTGGCTCAACTATACGTTACCGACATGGTTGCCAGCGTAAAAACCCGAATCATGGAACTGAAAGATTTTGAAAGATTCTCCTTAAACCCCGGAGAATCGAAAACAATTAGTTTCACATTAACTCCATACGAGTTATCTGTCCTGAACGATCAAATGGATCGTGTAGTGGAACCGGGCGAATTCAAAATCATGGTAGGAGGATGCAGCCCGTCGTACAAAGCCGGAGATCGTATCAAAGACAGCGTAGGATATAAAAACGATTCGGAAGGAGTAAACGGCAGTATCGATTATACACAGGCTTTCGGAGCCGATTTCGATTTGAGCTATGCCGGATCCGAGGAAAATCTTGTACATCAGAATAAACGAATCGCCGTTAAAATTCGAAATAAAGGAAACCTGAACGACATTGGAAAAATAAAAATGTATGTCAATGGTGTTTTAAGCGATGAAATTCATCATTATGAGCTGGATCCGGAAGAAGAAAAGACGATTTATTTTGATCTGAATACAAACGGAAACATTTCATTCGTTACAAAATATAAAATTCTAAATATGCAACTTTAATTTACAGCCATGAAACAACAAAGCGTATTCAAACTCCTATTGTTATGGATGATCCTATCGGTATGTCCGACAGATATCCACCCTCAAATTAAAATTGCCTGTGTCGGCGCAAGCATTACCGAGGGCGCACGAATCAAAGAGCCGAAAGAAAATTCATTTCCGGGACAGTTACAGTCATTACTCGGCCCCCAATATAAAGTCGATAACTACGGCGCAGGCGGAACAACAATGCTTCGTAAGGGGAATTCTCCATACTGGAATACAGGCGCTTATCAATCCGCTCTTCAAAGTAACCCGGACATTGTATTCATTGATTTGGGAGGAAATGACGCCAAATTGATAAACAGACCTTATTACAACGAACTGGAACAGGATTGTCGCGACATGATCCGGTCGTTTAAAACGCTTCCGTCCCACCCCCGTGTCATACTTTTATTGCCTACCCCTTTTTTCGTAACGGATACGACCGGAATTTACGATCCTGTCTGTATTAAGGAAGTATCTCCCCGTTTGCAGAATGCAGCGTATACGGAAGACATCGAAGTACTGGATCTGCATTCGTTACTCGTTGATCGCCCGGACCTGATTCCCGATAAAATTCATCCGGAAGAACAAGGTTCCGGACTAATTGCCAAACGTTTATTTCAACAAATTTCCCAAACTTTCGATAACCAATTCGATATTTTCAAAAATTTCAAACTACAATATGCAGTTTCCAATTTTAAAGGATATGCTTGCGCCGATTTTAAATTAGACGGAAGAAATTGTAAAGTCGTAAAACCCAAAAAATCGGCTCCAGGACATCCGTGGATCTGGCGTGCACGGTTCTGGGCGCACGAACCTCAGACCGATATTGCCTTGCTGGAACGCGGTTTTCACCTGGTTTACTGCGACCAGTCCGAATGGATGGGAAACAAACAAGCCGTGGCTTCCTGGAATAAATTTTACCATTTATTAACCCAAGCGGGATTAGGCAAAAAAGCCGTCCTCGAAGGGATGAGTCGCGGCGCCGTGTATGTTTTCAATTGGGCTGCGGAAAATCCGGATAAAGTAGCCGCCGTATATGTTGATAATCCACTCTTGGATTGTAAAGCGATGTTTACAGGCCCGAACGGAGAAACAAAACCGGATAACGAGGTTAGTATCGGAATCATGAAATCGTATCATGTAACGAGACAACAAATGGCTCAATTCAAAGAAAGTCCAATCGATAAAGTGGACAAAATTGTCAAGGGTAACTATCCCATACTCATCCTTTGTGCGGAATTGGACGATGCTGCCGTTAATTCTCAAAATACATTTCCTTTCGAAAAGAAAGTAAAAGAAATGGGAGGAGACATTACGGTTGTCGTAAAAAAAGGATTCAAGCATCATCCTCACAGTTTCCCGAATCCAGGTGACATCGTCGACTTTATCCTGAAAGCCCACAAGAATGATTTTTACTTGTCAAACAAAAAATACGATTCCTATAAAAGCCTGGCAATGGCTGGTTACCAGGGATGGTTCAGCGCCCCGGACGATGGTTCCGGAAGAGGTTGGTACCACTACACGGGAAGAGACGGTTTCCGTCCCGGTTCCTGTAAGATAGACATGTGGCCGGATGTCTCCGAATACGACAAAATTTACAAGACCGAATTTTCCTTTGCCGACGGAAGTCCGGCTTATACTTTCAGTTCTTACGACGAATCGACGGTGGAAACTCATTTCCGGTGGATGAGAGAATACGGTATCGACGGCGTTTTCGTACAACGTTTCGTTTCGGAAATCAAACGCCCGAAAAGTTACAATCAGCTCAATAAAGTTCTCAAATCCGGTATTCAGGCCGCCAATCTCAATAACCGTGCTATCAGTGTGATGTACGACCTGAGCGGAATGGTTCCGGGCGACGAACAAGTCGTACTGGACGATATCGACAGTATCTGCTTTCAATATGACATCAAAGAACGGAAAAATAATCCGTCCTACCTACATCACAATGGGAAACCCTTGGTTGCGGTATGGGGTGTCGGATTCAATGACAAAAGACGATACGGATTGAAAGAGGCGGAAAATATCATAGACGCCCTGATTAAAAGAGGGTTCAGTATCTTAATCGGGGTTCCTACTAATTGGCGCAAGTTGGAAAAAGATACTCAAAACGATCACGAACTACATCGTATAATCCGCAAATGCGATATTTTAATGCCTTGGTTTGTAGGACGTTACAATGAAGAAACTTTTGAACCTTATAAACAGCTGGTCAAAGACGATATCGACTGGTGTCGGGCCAATAAAGTAGATTATGCTCCGCTGGCTTTCCCCGGTTTTTCATGGATTAATATGAACAAAAATTCCAGACCGATTCCACGAAATAAAGGAAGCTTTTACTGGAAACAACTTTCAGGATATATCGGAAACGGTGCGGAAATGCTCTATCTGGCAATGTTCGACGAAATAGACGAAGGAACCGCCATATTCAAATGTGCGACGGAAGTCCCTGTGGGAGAAAGTTACTTTCTCCCGATAGACAAGGAACTGGACAGCGACTACTATTTATGGATGGCAGGAGAAGCGGCCCGTATGCTGAAAAAAGAAAGTACTTTTACAACCAAAATACCCGAAAGAGTAAAGTAAAATACCTGCTTAAAACTGCGAATAAGGCATTGGAGACAATAATCTGATTTGATTATTCGTGGCCGTATATTTGTATTCGGGATCGTTTTTCATGCGATCCCAATCCGGATGAGCGCCAAAAGCTTTCCAGCCATCGTTACGTGTCGGCTCATCTTTATGCCAGGTCAGGTAAATCAATGCCGGCATACGCGTTCCGGCCAGTATTTCGCCATAGCATACGGAATGAATACCAACTTTGTCGAAAAGGTCTATTTCGCCCGTATTGAACATCTTGATTTTACGAAAATTAGCATCTTCGTTCGGACTGTGATAAAGCCGGAATTCAAATAAAGTGCGGTTTTTGTCGGGCATTCTCATCAGCGGCATTTTATCGAATGCTTCACACAAATAAGTCTCGTAATCCGAATAAACAGGATTCGGAGCAGTTGCTTCGAAAAAGGGACGGGCTGCCTTGAGAAAGTCCTTGTCGGTCCAAACAGTCTGTTTCACCTTATAGAAAGTTTGAAGGTCGGGATAAACGAACAGAAGATAACGTTGTTCTTTTTCTTCTTTTTTAAAAGGGGCAAAGGCTCCAACGGAAACTTTCAAGCGATTATACGCAGGAATCAATGTTTCTTTGAAAAAAGCATCGAGAGCGGATCCATCTCCGGTAAGCGTATAAATACGCCACTCATAAATTTGTTTTTTGACGGAAACGGTTTCTTTTTCAGATGCGAAACCATTAAAAATGAATGTTGTAACCAACATAAAATACAACATAAAAAAAGCTTTGTTTTTCATATATACATCATTTTACTTTTAAAGATCATATGGAACTCGCATCATTGTTGACTACGTCGATTCTACGAATTCATGCTCTTGGATGCAAGTTTTGCATGCTCGTTTCATACGATGATTCGTATTAAAATTAATAATTATTGATTTCAGATATACAATGTCTTGTTTTTTTATATCCGGATGCAAATATATATTTTTTTCTTCACTAATTGATTTAATTAATACAAATAATATACCTCATCCACACTTACTCCCACAGCATCATAACATTCTTTTGCAATCTCGTATGATTTTTGTCCTAATTCTGTTTTCTTCATAATAAATGTTTGTATTTTTGAGAGAAAATATTTAACTTTGTACCGCATTTGAAAAATGGGATAATTCTTCCTTAGCTCAGTCGGTTAGAGCATCTGACTGTTAATCAGAGGGTCCTTGGTTCAAGTCCAAGAGGGAGAGCAAAGAAAATCAAGCAGTTACGATAAAAATTGTAGCTGCATTTTTATTTGTACTTTGACTCTCAGATCCAAAAGCTTTATTGTTGTAATAATCAAATTAGCTATATGTTTGTTACTTTATCGGAAGAGAAAGAAGAGAAAAAAGAAAATATGATTTCATCTATTATAGGCATAGCATTCGATTGCCCGAATGCAAACGAGTTGGCCGATTTTTACGTGAAGTTATCGGGCTGGGAAAAGGAAATCTCCAGCGATGAATTTGCAGCTTTGCGCACTCCACAGGGAATGCTGCTGGTTTTTCAAACCATAGAGAATTATGTCCCTCCGGTATGGCCATGGAAAGAAGGTGCTCAACAGCAAATGGTACATATCGACTTCAAGGTAGATGATTTGCAGAAAGCTGTAGAATACGCTTTACTGTGTGGTGCGAAAAAAGCAGAAGTCCAATATTACGATACTTCCACTGTAATGTTCGACCCTACAGGACATCCGTTTTGTTTGTCGACGATTCGGCAATAGTATGAAAACTGAAAAGAAAAGAATAAATCATAAAAGAAAGTAAAATGAACAAGAAACTTTTCACAGGCATAATATTTTCATTAATGCTTTTTTAGCAACATCTTGTAATCCCAAAATACAAGAAAGTCAAGATTCGGTCTCAGTTTCGGGAATCGGGACGGTATTGGCACAACCGGATATGGTGCTGATGAACGTCAGTTTCTCCCACACTGCGTCAACAACAAAAGAAGCCAAAAAGGCCGTAGAGCAGACCATGCAGCAAATATTGAAAATACTGCAAGAAGAAAATGTTAAGGATAAGTTCATAAAAACCATATCACTCAACTATGATGTAGAATACGATTATAGAAGCGGGCGACGGGTTCGACTTGGGCAACGAGCACAACAAACTATTGTCGTAATCATAAACGATATGATCAATACACCCGAAAAATTTTCGTCCATATTGGATAAAATTACGGCTATAGACAAGGTTGATGTTCAAGATATTAAGTTTGACATTGAAAATAAGACAGAACTGTTCAAACAAAGTCGTGAATTGGCCTATCAAAAGGCATTTGACAAAGCCCTGCAATATGCCGAACTTTCGTAAGTCCCCGATTAAGTACATGTTTCAACCTATAGTTTCAT
>JAITTA010000204.1 GCA_031287395.1 Dysgonamonadaceae bacterium
ATTTGTTGAAATATCATGTGGTAAAAGGATTGGTAGGCTACAGGCATACAGGATCTACTCCGACATGGTATGATACCTGTGCCGAAGGAGATACGGCAAAGATTCAGTTATATCTGGCCGAAAGCCGGGATGCTTACCTGTATATCAACAATTACGTAGGTGTTCCTTCTATCACTATTCCGGGAACAACCACATCGGTCTCCTACGCGGGATTATATCCGCGGACTCCGAATCTGATTGCTACAAATGGGATTGTACACGTAGTCGACAGGTGGTTCTTTCCGCCGAAACGTAATATATTGGGCCTGTAATAATTATTTATAAAAGAACTATTATGAATATAAAATATATTTTATTAGGAATATTGATGGCAGGATTTTTTACAGCCTGTGAAGAGGGAGATTCTGTAGAAATCATCACGTTGGGTAAGGCCGGCGATTACTTCTATTTCGGAGAGAAAGTTCCGGTATGGGCAGGCGTCGAAGGCGATCTGAACGAGATCAGTTATGATTGGGAATGTACCGGTGGCCGGTTTGACGGCTGGCGCACTCAACACCTGTTTGAAAATCTGTGGATAGCGCCGACCGAAGCCGGTGAATATATCGTAACGGTAACTGCAAAAAACGGCGGTAAATCGGATTCCCGCCAAACTAAAATGAAGGTCGTTAATTATTTTTCCGAAAATTTCGAGTATGGTAGTAAAAATCCGGCAGGATGGGCTTCCAGTAATACAACTCTGGAATATGGAACCAACCCGAAAGATCCGAAAGACATGCTCGTGTATGTACCCTCGACCAGTAATACCGCCGATCCTCAATTCCGCAGGACATTGACCGGAACACCGCTTTTCCCCCCATTTTCGATACGGACAAAAATAATGTATACCGGTTATAAAACCGTAACAAATATTACATCCGGAAACTCGGCAACATTCTTAAGCATCTTTTTTGTTCAGCCAACAGAAAACACGGATAAGCCCTATATCCGGGAAATACGTTGGGAATTTTGTCCGCCGGCTACCGGAACAAACCTCAACTGGCGGCTGCGTATGGAAAGTTTTCTTCCCGCTACCGGGAAGTCTATCTGGGCTACGGATGCCGGAAATAACAATCCTGTTCCCGCCCCATTTCTTCAGACGATACAAGGCCGGAATGAACTGTTTAACTTTTCGGCCAATCAATACCATACGTTTGCGATGACTGTCGATGCGGATTGGAATTTTTCAGCGTATGCGGATGGTAACGCTTTTGTTACAAAAAGCGACGTTCTGAAAAAATTCGTGACTATCAACGGTTTGAATCATCTGGATATGCAGGTGAGGGAATTCAGACTTACCACACCGAGAAAAAGCAGTTCCGGTGCATCCAACCAGGAAGTGCGGTGGGCGGTTTCCCAAGTGGAAATCAACGACGCTCATTCTGCAATTGGTGGAGACGTGAACAATATCGGTTTTGAAGAGTTGAAATAAATTTATACAGGCTTAGTCGTTTGGAATAGGGATATCCAATAAATAGAAAAGAATCCAATTAATTTATTGTAAGTTAATTGGATTCTTTTCTATTTATTGGATATTATTGTTAGATGGAATATTATTTCTCGTAGAAACAAATCATCCCTCTCGTCACATTGTAACGGAACCGGATTAATTTCTTTCCTTTGGGATACCGGAATGTTATTGTGTAATATAGGGCCAGGACAATGGAGGCTCCCCATTTTACAACCTCAGAAAATAATCGTTTATAATACGATTTCCGGGATTCGGACAACGTTCTTATCCGTTCACTGACTCCTATGGAATAAGTCAGGCGATCAAAAAAATTTTCCGTCAATTTGGAGGCCGGAATATGGTGGTAAATTGTAGCTCCGGGAAGATAATAACATTTCACCCCATTCTGTATCAACCTGAAAAAGAAATCTTTATCTTCGGCTCCCAGCAATGAACTCCCTTTCCGTCCCAGATCGGTATTGAATCCACCATATTTCAGAAACAGGTCCCGGCGGAAAGTAGCATGTCCCGTTCCCGGATAATCCTTTGGCCCGACTATTTTAATTTCCTTTCCCTTATCATAAGCACCGGTAACCAGCCGCATCGTATAAGGAGAAAGCCAATCCGGAGGAGTTGTTTCATAAACCGGCACTACCGGCCCTGCGGTAAGAGACGCTTCTTTATATGTTGTATAAAAGTCTTCCAGATTTTTCAGGAAAACAGGATCTACGGTCTCATCGTCATCCAGAAAGACAATAAATTCCCCGCGGGCTTCCGTCACGCCACGGTTACGCCCGTAAGAGATTCCTTGCCGAAGTTCCTTAAAATACCTGACAGTCAAATTTTCATATTGATCCCTGAAGGCAAAAACAACCGCTTCGGTCTGATCCGGACTATTATTATCGACGACCACAATTTCAAACTTTTCCGCAGGATAATCCTGGGAAACAACACTCCGAAGGGTCTGTTCCAGGTATTTTGCTCTATTATAAGTACAGATAACAACGGAAAAAAACGGATGGGGCATCGTTTATTGTTTTAATTTACGATAGATATAAAAGACAATCCCCCCTAGGGCTAAAAGCATCAACAGCCCACTCATGACGGTAGTAACCGTTCCACAGGCTTTTACCTCGTCCGGGTCGAAAACCAGCTTTATCTGATGTTCTCCGGCAGGTATCACTATTGCACGCAAAACCCAATCGGCCCGGCTTACAGGAATCCTTTGTCCATCGATATATGCTTTCCATCCGTATGGGTAATATACTTCGGAAAGGACAGCCAATCCGTCTTTCCTGGAGGTCGATTTATATTCCAGGATATCGGGAGCATAAGAAGTCATCACAATCGAAGCAGTACTGTCCGGTACTATTTGTAAACCCTTCAGGTTTTCGGCAAATCTCCGGTCTAAAACCGCTTCGGAATGCGGATCCAGAGTTTCCAATGCAGCCATTTCTTCATCGGGGGTATCCACCAAACGATACGAATTGACAAACCAAGCATTTCCATAAGCGTACGGGTTTACGATGGGAGGCTGACCGGTATTGTAAATAATATATTTTGTATTCAACATATTCAATGAAGGACAATTCTTCAAAGTATTCTGCAAACTATCGATGGTAGGACAGCTTATCAGCGACATCATTTCCGGCGACAACCGCCGGTCGATCAAATCCTGGTATCTGCCGAGTTTTGCAGCATGGTAACCTCCAATGGATTTATGAAAATAAGACGTACGGGATTCCTGGAAGGGATTCATCAGATTCAATACCCGGTACGATGCCGATGTATCTTTCAATATAGCTTCATCAACCGGTGTTTTCGGGAACGATTGTTTGACATGAGTAGAAGAATTCAAAAAATGAATACCACTCAAATAGCGCTTGTCGATCTGCCACATATCTACCAAAACAAGAACGGTCAGACCAATCATGACATATTTCAATAATTTTTCCCGGTCTTTGGCCCGGACGTACCAGAATATAAGAGCCATGCCCAGCAGGATAAAAATCAGGGAACGCAATGCATCGCTCTGCAAAAGCGCTTGTCGATCTTTGATTATACACTCGGTGTACCAATCCGGAAACCTGTTCGGAAGATCGAAAGACGATTGAAAATCGAAAAACATTCCCGGTACAATCCAAAGTATAAAACAAATTCCGCCGGTCACTCCTCCTGCCCAAAACAGCGCCTTTTTCATTTTCTCCCGATCCAATTCTCCCGAAACCAATTGTTTCAATGCCAGGACGGCTAATATCGGAAACGTAAAACCCGGTATAACCAAAGCCATTTCCACCGTACGGAATTTACTGTAAAGAGGGAAATGGTAATACATGAAATCATTGAACCAGGCGAGATTCCTTCCCCAGGCCAGAAAGATAAAGAAAACCGTGGCTCCCAATAACCACCATTTACTCTTTCCCGGAACGATAAGAAATGCTAAAAGGAATAGGAAGCAAATGACCGCCCCGAAATAAACCGGACCGGAAGTGAACTGTTTTTCTCCCCAATATTCACGGCCTCTCTGGAACAAATGGTTCGCCTCTTCGCCGGTAATTTGTCCCGATCCGGCTTTGTCCATCAATGTTTTATAACATTCCGATTTTTCCCCGAGAGGTTGAGACGCTCCACCCATCAGATTGGGAATCATCAACGTAAAAGTTTCCGCTTTCCCATAACTCCAGGCAAACACATAATCTTTATCCAAGCCTTCGGCCGGCTTGGCAGCTTTGTCCTGATTTTCCTCGGTTTGCAGAGGGGTCAGTTCCGCTTTCCCGCGCATACTCTCCTGTGCAGACTCATAATTCGTATAAAGCGACGATAGATTGGATCCGACTGCTAATAAAAGACCCGCAAAAAGGACCGCCACACTGATACCCAGATGTTTGTATGTTTTTTCCAGAATACACTGAACCAGGAATCCGATAAAAAGGATTGCACAGAATATTGCCGTATAATAAGCAATCTGCAAATGATTTGATACAATTTCCAAGGCTAACGCAAGAGCGAAAATGATCAATCCGGTCCAATAATTTCGTTTAAAAACCAAAAGCAAACCTGCAATGATCAACGGGACAAAAGCCAATGCCCAGGCTTTCGTAACGTGTCCGGCAACAATTATAATGATATTATAGGAAGAAAAACCGGTTGCAATAGCTCCTAATACAGACAACCAAACCGGAGCGCCTATAACAAGGAAAAGAATATAAGACGCTATCAGTAAAGTCAGGATTGGTGCGGCCGATTCCGACTGGAGAGCACCTAAAACGTATGTTTTAAAATACCAAACAAAGTCCGTACCGGTACTATATCCCGTGATGTGATAACTCGGCATGCCCGAAAACATGGAACCGGTCCATCCTGAAGGTTTCCCATATTCCTGGAGTTCCTGAACCATCCCTTGGAAATTAACGGCATCTCCCTGTTGAAGGACTTTTCCTTCAAACGCAGGATAAAAATAAACCAATATCAGCACTAAAAAAATAACGATTGCTCCCAGATGAGGCAACAAAGACCGAAATATATTCTTCATTTTCCTTAAAATAAATTAAACCTTCAACCGCAAAGATACAACAAATTCGTTTTACCAGACTGTCCAATGCGGAACATCTACAGAAAAAGTTTTTTCGGGAGGCATCACCATCCCCAGGTACATTCCCGGATTGGAACTGAAAGTGCCGACAAATAAGTCGGATTGACTGAGGATATCCATCGATGCAAAAAGAATTTCATGAGATTTCCGGATAAGTTCAGGGTTTTTCTTTTTTTGAAATTCTTCATGGAAATAACCCCGTTCCTCTTTTCCGCATAAAGTATAAAGATTCCAGTCTTCCAACCGGTTTTGCAACTCCTCTATCACCCAATAATTATCGGTCAGAACAAATGCATTTTTCACCGGGTAACCGGATGGAATTTTTTTGATGTATTCAGAGACGTCCAACAAATTCGTTTCTGTTATCTTATCCCCCATACGAATATGAAAACCAATATAATTTTCCGGAAGATGTAAAGATGTTATCAGATCCTGTACCCGTTCCCTGGTAAAAACATTGTACCTCCAGGTCATATCCACCAGCGTACGGCAGGCCTCCCGAAGATTCCCGTCAATTCCCAGTTCCGGAATATTGTAACGCTCCTCTTCCCATTTTTTGTCCCTTGCCCGGTTGAGTATTTCAAACGTCAGAAAAGTATTTGGATGAAACAAACGATAGAGAAGCACCTGAGGTCTCAAGGTTTTAGTAACACCCGCATACCTGAAATTATACCGGGAGTGGAACCGGTTCTCTTCTTCCTCCGTGAAAGGTAAAAAATAATCCGTCCATCCTTTGTCATAGCCGAAATTAGCATCTTTCGAATACAAAACAAATTTCATTTCATTACGCAAACAATAAAGTATGGTTAAAATCATGTTGTTGTACTCGGAAAAAAAGCCGGCATGAGCTCCTATATGAAAAATGACTTTTCGCGAAGAAAAAGAAATATTTAATTTTTTATACCTTTCGAGCAAATCCATAAACTGTTTTCCACTTATGTCTGGTTGTATTTTATCCGGTAAAGATAGCTATAATTATTATTCCATCTCATTTTTTCAATTTTTCAAAATAAATATTTACATTTGTTCGGTTAGTCGGGAAAGTTGCGAACGGTCACAGACGATAATGGATGAAATTGTGAAATTCAAACAAGCAGAAGAAAAATAGCCAGATGTCGGAAAAATCTCTCAAAGAAAAAACATTCTCCGGACTCGGATGGAGTTCGCTCGATAAAATATTTCAACAACTTATTGTCTTGGTTTCAAGTATTATATTATTACGCATACTTGAGCAGGAAGATGTTGGAAGAATCGGAGTCCTGAGCATTTTTATAACATTATCGAATGTATTGCTGGAAGGAGGATTCACAGCAGCCATTATTCGCAAAAAGAACGTTACACCAGCCGATTACATCACTATTTTTTATTCAAACATTTCAATTGCATCTTTTCTGTATTTAGTCTTATTTTTTTGCGCCCCGGTTATCAGTCATTTTTACCAGGACCCGCTCCTCACCTCCTTATCCCGTTTTCTATTCTTGTCTTTTTTATTCAGTTCTTTCGGAGTGGTTCAAAGTGCAAAGCTATATAAAGACATCAATTACAAACTCATTACAAAAAACAATATTTTATCCATCTTCCTATCTTATTCTTTAGCTGTTATTTTGGCATTTTTGGGTTATGGAGTCTGGGCCTGGGCCTCTCAGCCGGTTACCTATACATTTGTCAGGACCTGTATATACTGGATTTTTACCGGCTGGCGTCCTACCGGACATTTCAGTAAAAAATCTTTCAGGGAGCTTTTTATATTCAGTTCAACTCTTACCGCCGGGAATCTACTGGGAATAGTGATTACCGCTCTGCCCAATGTGCTCGGCAAAGTATATTCATTAGGAGTAACCGGAATTTATTACAATGCAAGTAAACACTTCAACACTGTTTTGGAATTTTTATCCGGCTCCGTTCTGCATGTTCCTTATCCGGTTTTATCCGCAATCGATGACACAGAACGATTAAAACGTGTTTTTCGCAAATTTATAAGAGTGAAAGCGTTCATTATATTTCCGGTATTCATGGGTATGATGTTAGTTGCCAATCCTTTTATCAACGTCTTTCTGGGCGATAAATGGGTTGATTCCATACCCATATTACAATTATTATGTTTCGGAGGAATATTCTATGCCCTGGATTCTTCAAACGGAGACTTATTCAAGATCAAGGATAAATCAAGTTTATATTTGATATTTACCACCATACATGTTATTGCCTTTTTCATCGTTATCGGAGTAATACTTGTGTTCAAACTTAATTATGTATGGCTTGTAGCAGCATTGTCCGTAGTATATTTTCTTAAATATCTTGCCGCAAGCATTGTTGCCAACCGCTTAATCGATTATCGTCCGACAGAATTTCTCAAAGATTTACTGCCCTATTTCTTTATTACTCTGGCAGCGATTTATTGCGGTTACCTGCTTCGCTATTTTATTGCCGGTAAATTAGTCCTGATGTTGTGCCAGATGCTTTTTGTCGGCGTCCTTTATATCGGCTCTCTTTATTTGTTCGGATCTGCTATTGTAAAAGAAGCTATGGATTTATTTAAAAAGAAGTAAGGAGTATCAAAATGAAAAATAACATTAAAGTATTTATATTCGGAGGACTTGGGAATCAGATGTTTCAATATGCAGCAGCAAGAACGCTGGCGGAACGACTGAATGCAGACATAAATATCGATACTTCTCTCCTTTACGTACATACAAAAAACACGACTCCCCGGGAATATGAATTGAACCTGTTTGCGCTTTCGGGAAACCGGGAAAAGATAAACTCATCCCGATTAAGAGGTTTTTTACTCCTGAAAATTTATCCTAAAATCAAAAATTCTTTCCCTGGAAAAGGAATCGCAAGAATATTTCATTTATTTGAAGACAAAGAAGCTTTTAATTTTAATCCTGAGTTTTCCTCTCTGAAGAAAAATTCCTGTTTATTCGGTCATTTTCAATCGGAAAAATATTTTTCTTCCTGTGAAAATTTAATCCGGGAAGCTTTCCGGTTCAGGAAACCATTCACAGGAAAAAACCTGGAAATTGCAGAAAAAATAAAATCCTGTAATGCTGTATCCATTCATGTTCGTCGCGGAGACTACATCAGCAATCAAAATGCAGCCGGTACTTATGCGCCGGTTTCAACCGGTTATTACGAAAAAGCAATCAAAAAGATTTGCAACCGGGTTGGGAATCCGGTGTTTTTTATTTTTTCGGATGAACCTGAAAAGGCGAAAAAAGAAATCAATCTTCCGCAAGCTGTATCTATCGACTGGAACACAGGTCCCGATAATTACGCCGACATGCAACTGATGAGCCTTTGCCGTCATAACATCATCGCTAACAGCAGTTTCAGTTGGTGGGGTGCCTGGTTGAATGAAAATGAAGAAAAGATCGTTATTGCTCCTTCAACCTGGTTAAGAAACAAAGAAACAAATCGTTTGATAAAAGACTTAATTCCGGAAAAATGGATACGACTGTAAAAGCCTCCATCCTGTTGCCCGTTTATAATGCCGCTTCATTTCTAGCGGAATCCATCGCTAGTATCCTGAATCAGTCATTCGAGGATTTTGAATTAATTATCCTGAACGACGGTTCTAAGGACGGCAGCAAAGAGATTATTTTTGCCTTCACCGATGCCCGTATCCGGTATGTTGAAAACGAAACAAATTTAGGATTAATAAAAACATTGAACAAAGGGATTGAGATTTGTACAGGCGAATACATCATTCGTATGGATGCCGACGATATTTGTGCTCCGGAACGGATTGAAAAACAAATCCGGTTCCTGGAAAAACATCCGGATATCGGTTTGTGCGGGACTTGGGCCTATGTCATTGATAACAAAGGCGTTGTTACCGGAAAAATTATCAACCAGACTTCATCGTCTTTCATTTCTATTTCGCTTTTGTTTAGCGCTCCGCTTATTCACCCCTCCGTTTGCTTCAGATCATCGCTTTTAAAACAACACCCTTATCACGAAGTGCCGGTTGCCGAAGATTACGATCTGTGGTGCCGGTTAAACGAATACACAAAAATAGCCAATATCCCCGATTTCCTGTTATATTACAGGTGGCACGACACCAACATTTCCAGGGAAAAACAACAAATTCAGGAGCAAAACAAAGAAACGCTTATTCGTAAAGAATTACTTAAATCCGGACTGGAACCGGATCCGGAAATGATGCGCAGCCACAGGCTTTCATTTTCTTTGTATTCCTTTGGAAAAGAAACTCAAACCCGGGTCAAGCCATCCGATTTAATAAAATCAGGAGAATGGTTCTCCAAATTACTTTCGGCCAATAAACTGCACAAACGTTACAACCAACAAGCGCTGACGGCATTTCTGTGGGGACGTTGGATTGTACTCTGCAAAACAACCGGACAAAAGAAAAAAAGCTTTTCTCCGCCGTTTGCATCCTTTTCCCCGAAGGTATTATACCTCTTATTGAAGCAAGTCTTATTGCTGGCAAGGAAATAATACGATATACATCAACAAATATGAATCCTTTTTTATCAACAATAAAAACAAGCCATTGAAAGAGGCCGTTTCACAATGGTCGATAACCATATCTACCTTTGTGAGAATGATATTACCTTCACTGAAAATCTTTGGCACGATTTTTTCTGTTTCTGAAAAAAAACAGTTACATTTGCTGTGATTTACACAACATAACCCATGCAACAGGCTTTTTCTTATAACCCAAGCTTGATTTTAACAAAA
>JAITTA010000214.1 GCA_031287395.1 Dysgonamonadaceae bacterium
ATAAACGTTTCAAGCGTGGTAACATATAGTTGTACTGGGCCAGCTCAACTTGCGTCTTGGCATGAGCGGTTTGAGCCCTAGAGGCGAAAATATCCAGGATCAGACCGGTACGATCCAGGATCCGGACTTTCAGTACCACCTCAATATTTCGTAATTGTTTGGGAGAAAGTTCATCATCAAAAATTACCAGGCTGATTTCATTTTCTTCATCTTCTACATAATCCCGGATTTCCTGTAATTTCCCGGAGCCGACAAAAGTTACGGGATGCGGCATTTCCATCCGTTGGATAAAACGTTTGTCCGCACGGATTCCGGCCGTATCAGCCAGGAAGGCCAATTCGTCCAGATATTCCGTCACTTTGGTTTCGTTCTGCTCAGGAGTGATCAAGCCGACCAGAACTGCATTTTCGGTAGGAGTATCGGTTATAATGAATTCTTTCATTTATATATTGCTTTTTTTAGGACTACAAAGGTAAAAATATTTGAGAATAAAACCTATCTTTGTAATTCTATCTGATCCTTGTTTATGAAACAATATTTTACACTGGTTGTTTACTGTCTTTTTACATTCGTTTCACACGGACAGGTTCGTTATGGCGATCAACCGTTATTCTCTTCTCCTTCAGGAGTTTCGATATTAAAGAACTCTCCTTCCGGTTTTTTTGTTGAAATGCCTTTATTTGATATAAACAAACTGTTGGAAGAAGACCTTCTGAATGAACAGGGAATGCGTGGCGGTTTCCGGTTTGCAAATAAATTTATCACTGATATTGAACGAAATAAAGACGGTGTGAATTATCAGTTGCCGGACGGAACCCGGGTTTGGCAGGTTGGGATCCGTTCCAGAGGCGCTTATTCCATTAATGTGTTGTTTGGGGAATTCAATATTCCCAAGGGAGGAAAATTATTTTTATATAACTCCAACCGGACTCATGTGATCGGGGCCTTCACTCATGAAAATAATGTTTCCGGAAATAATATATTACCGGTTCAACCGGTCGAGGGAGAAGAAATTATAATTGAGTATAGCGAACCTGTACACGTTGCTTTTGAAGGGAAATTAAAGATAACGGAAGTCAATCACGATTATAGAAATATTTTCCTGAGGGCAGGAGAACCTGAAGTCGACCAGAATGCATACCCTTGCATGACGGATGCTGCATGCGATGCTTCCATTAATAAAGAAAACCTCCGCGCCACCGTGTTATTGATTATCAATGGAACTACCGGATGTACCGGAACCCTCATCAATAATACGAGAAATGATGAAACTCCTTATCTGCTTACAGCAACGCATTGCCTTAATTCAAACCCTTCCATTCCTCAGAATATGAATTATTATCTCGAAAAATCGGGAACCATCGTTACTTTTTTCAATTATCAACGTAGTGTCTGCGGTTCGACAATGCGCGGAATAGAAAGTCAAACGACAGCCGGATCTACAGCTTTGGCTGTGATAGAGAAAAAAGACATTGCTTTATTGCGGTTGAACGAAACACCTCCCGATTATTATAATCCTTATTATGCCGGTTGGAACATCGAACCGGATGGAGGTCCGAATCCTCATACGAATCTTCATCACCCGAATAAAACATTGAAAAAGTCAGGATTTTTTTCCGGGAATCCGGTTTTAACTACATCCCCTTTTTCTTTTTTTGATGCACAATCGCATTGGAAAATTCCGGTCTGGACTACAGGTGCTACCGACGGCGGATCGTCCGGGTCTCCTTTGTTCGATGCTTCGGGGCTTATAACCGGCGGTCTTTCCGGAGGGAGTTCGATGTGCAGGGGGGAAAACAGCAATGATGAGCCTGATTACTTCTTTGCTTTATATAAAGGATGGGAATACGGGCCTCAGGATTCCGTCAACATAAAAGCCTGGCTTGATCCTGAATATAAGGGAGTTACACGTTTACCAGGCTTTGACCCGTTTAAAGATCATCCGATGGTGAGATTGAGTAACGCCGATTACAATGCAAATATCCCCGATATGCTGATTAAAACTCCCGTGGGCGCACACGGAACCGGGGCTTTTTTTGGACATAATTCTCTTCAGGAGACGAATGAATTTGCAGAGGAATTCTCTGTTGAACCGGAATCCGAGCTTGTAGGAGCTTATATCCTTATTCCTCCGGTCACAGGATTTGATGGTATTGCTTCGCCTGTAAAGATTCATGTTTATACAGGACAAAACGGACCGGAAATCCGGGTGAAAAGTGTATTGTTCAATCCGGTTTATACAGCTTATAGTACTGCAAAAAAAGATTTCGACGATTATCCGGTGAGGATGGATAACCGGGAAGGAACGGAGAATTTTGTTGTTTTTCCCGGAGAAATCAAAGTCAGAGGAAATTTTTATATTTCGTATGAAATCACTTATCCGTCAGCATTTGATTTTGCGGTCTACAATACTGCATTCGGAACAAAAAAGAAGAATTCGGCATGGATAAAAAAGGTTTCAGGGGAATGGTTTTCTGCCGATAAATATCCGGGATATCCGGTTACGACTTCTCTGGCCATCCAACCGGTTATCATTAAAGGGAAGGGTGGCGACCAGCCTCCTTTGGAAAACTTAAATATTGTAGTTTATAATCGTTCGGATAACATTTTGTATATCAATGCCGAACCCGGGGAAAGCGGAACCGTTACTATTTATTCCGTTATGGGACAGGCGCTCCTGAAATTTAATTTTTATGGGCGTCAGTCTTTTTTAATAACTCCCGGTCAGAGAGGTTCTGCCGGTATTGTAAAAGTAGTTTCCGATAAAAGGAATTCGGCTTTGAAAATTATTTTCTGACCTATGGCGGTGCTTTTTCGAAAGAATACCTCGTCTCATTCCTTATATCGAACTCACATCCCTTCGTAGTCATGCACGGCATACAAAAGAATAGGCTTGTGACAACTCTTAACTTTTAACGGATAAAATTAGTTCTTTGCCGGACATCTTCCTGTTCAGGATAAGGTATTGTTCCCTTCGAAAACTCGATACATTTCAGCAACCAAGCCATATTACGGCCGAGAGTTCTCATAATTTGCAACCCTTCGGCATCTTGTTTTACTTCATCGGGAGTATTTCCGTGTACTTCATTCCAATATTGGGAAGGAACAACAGGCATACCTGATATGGTAAAATATTTGTTCAATACATCAAAAGCCGTTGCAGCGCCTCCACGACGGCAACTGATGACCGCAGCTCCGGGCTTATAGGCAAATTTTGAACTACTTGAATAAAACACCCTGTCCAGAAAAGCGATCAACGAACCATTGGGAGATGCATAATAAACAGGAGATCCGACAACTACGCCATTGGCCTTTTTTATCAAATCGATACATTCATTTACCTTATCGTCCGTAAAAATACAATATCCTGTTTCCCGGCACGATAAACAAGCCGTACATCCCCGGTTATGACTTTTTCCAATATGAAAAATAGTCGTCTCAATTCCTTGCGTATTCAACTGTCCGGCAACCTCCGAAAGAGCAGTATAAGTACAGCCTGATTGACGAGGGCTTCCGTTAATTAGTAGTACATTCATAGACTTTATTATTTTTTGCAAAGATAAAAAAACTATCTTTGCGTTATTCATTAAACCTTTGGAATAATCCAAAAATAATTTGTAACTTCGCAAAAGAAACAATCAATTATGCACGCATGAAAAAATCTATCCTTTTTACCGGCTTTTTTATTGTTGCAACAAGTTCCTGTTTTTCCCAAAGTATACAAAGACTGTGGTATCAACAACCCGCACAAAACTGGAATGAAGCTTTACCCATTGGAAACGGACATGCAGGCGCCATGATTTTCGGAGGAATCGAAAAAGAACAACTACAATTAAACGAGAACACATTGTATAGCGGAGAACCGTCGACCGAATACAAAAAAGTAGATATTTCAACCGGTGTCTTCGATACCGTTGTAAATCTTCTGAGAAATAAGAAATACGAAAAAGTCACCGATATTATCCGGAAAAACTGGTTGGGACGATTACACCAGAATTATCAACCGTTCGGAGATCTTCTTATTACAAGTAATTCTTCCGGAAAAGTTACGGAATATAAACGGGAATTGAATATTTCAGAAGGAATTCAGAAAACATCTTACATACAAAACGGAGTATCGATTGAACGTGAAATATTTGCTTCCAATCCCGACAATTTAATTGTTATCCGGCTGTCAAGCAGTAAACCGAAGTCGTTAAACATAACACTTCGTTTTTCTTCAATCCATCCAACGGCCTGGTTCAGACAACGAAATGGACTCCTGATCATGGGAGGAAAGGCTCCGGGTTATGTGGAACGAAGAACATTCAACCAAATTGAAAGTTGGGGAGATCAGCACAAACATCCTGAACTGTATGATGAAAATGGTGAACGAAAAACCGATAAAAGAGTTCTTTACGGCAGCGAAATCGATGATAAAGGCATGACATTTGAAGCTCAACTGAGGCCGGTAGTGCCTAGAAGAGCCCGGATCTCCATGACCGATTCAACCATACATATACGGAATACGGATGAGGTTTATCTTCTTTTAGCCCTTGCAACCAGCTATAACGGCTATGATAAAAGCCCTTCTCTGGAAGGTATCAACCCGCATCTGAAGGCCCTAAGAATTATAAAAAGAGCCTCTGAATATGATTATGCAACCTTAAAAAAAAGACATATTGACGATTACAAAACACTTTTCAACCGGGTTTCCCTGACTTTAGACCCCGATCCCGAACAAGAAAAGTTACCTACGGATAAACGAATAGAAAATTTTTCAAAAAAAAATGACAACGGACTGGCTGCTTTGTTGTTCCAATACGGGAGATATCTGATGATAAGCGGTTCCCGACCGGGAGGCCAGCCCCTGAATCTTCAGGGTATGTGGAACAAAGAAGTCATCCCTCCCTGGAATTGCGGATATACCATCAATATTAACGGACAAATGAATTACTGGCCTGTAGAAACGACAAACCTGTCCGAATGTCACGAACCTTTTATCCGGATGGTGAAGGAACTGGCGGAGACCGGAAGCCATACGGCACAAAACATGTACAACAATCGCGGATGGGTTGTTCATCACAATACTTCCATCTGGAGGGAAACCTAT
>JAITTA010000229.1 GCA_031287395.1 Dysgonamonadaceae bacterium
TAAATACTGAAAAGTTACTATTCCACTGTGCTCCACCCAACAATACGATATGATTTCCGTCCACTTCGCGGATACCGGCCACACACCTTTTATAAAAAGGCTCCAATGCTTTATTCAAATGAGGATAATCATCTTTGAAATAATGTGCAATCGGTTCGTTCAACAAATCGTATCCAAGAACTATCGTATCGTTGGCATATCTTTTCGCAATTCTTTTCCAGATATCACAACACAATTTCTGGCTTTCTTCGCTCTCAAATAACCATGGATAACCATAACTATCATCTATATTATCGCCGGTTTGTCCTCCAGGAGCGTCATGCATGTCGAAAATTACATACAAATGTTCCTGCCGGCACCAGTTAAGCAAAGTATCCATGATTTCAAAACCGTTCTGGCCGGAACTCAAACCCATATAATCCTCATCAGTGAAAAGCTTGTAGTGAAAAGGAATCCGGATGGAATTCATTCCTGTTTGCCTGATGTATGCTATATCTTCTTTGGTAATGTAGTTTTTCTTGAACTCATTCCAGAACCATTTAGTAAAATCCGGGCCGACCATCTCACAAAAAGCATCGTTAATTGTCCGGTAACTATTCACATTACTGAAATAAAACATATATCCTTCCGGATTCAACCAATTTCCGAGATTGATTCCCTGAATAAAAAACTTCTCTCCTTCGGGAGTCATAATATCAGGTCCATAAACTCTAAGGAAACGATTACCATCCGCAATTTCGGAAGCTTGTTCTTCCCCCTGAAAAGATGAAAATAAAACTAATAAAACTACAAAACAAATACACTTTTCAAACAATTTAATAATAGCTTTCATATATACATCATTTGTTTTCGATAAAGTCAATTTCATAAAATTGAACAAAAATAATCAGAAAAAAAATAAAAAAAACTATAATTTCCATAAAATATGTTATCGCCTTTAAACCTATGACAACAAAATCCGTCAACAATCAAGCATTAGTCGCTATCAACAATTAAGCATTAATTATTTTTGTCACGGACAAAAAAATTTAGTATGAAAAAGAGTACAAGACTTACACTGGTCATCGTCACCATTCTTTTTGTTTTAGGAATGATATTTTATCCTTTTATTCGTCGTTATTTTTCCGCTGAAAAAGGAAATGAAACCCAGGTGCTCATGAGAGGAGTTCCGGGACAAGGACGAGGAGACAAAGACCTGAATATCAATGCACAAATACTGAAACACAAAAACCTGAATGATGTATTTCGTTCCATCGGGAGTCTTATTCCCGATGAAGAAGTCGATTTGTCTTTTGAGACTTCAGGTAAAATTACCAATATTTATTTCAAGGAAGGGAGTCTCGTTAAAAAAGGAGATTTATTGGCTAAGGTCAATGATAGTCCGTTACAGGCCGAACTAAAAAAATTACAGGCCCAGATTCCATTGGCGGAAGATCGGGTTTACCGTCAGAAAGCTTTATTGGAAAAAGACGCGGTAAGTAAAGAAACATACGAACAGGTAACAACCGAACTCGAGAAATTAAATGCCGATATCGAATTGATGAAGGCCAGAATCGATCAAACGGAGCTTCGGGCGCCATTTGAAGGAGAAATAGGCTTGCGTCAGGTTAGCGAAGGGACTTATGCCTCTCCTTCCACCATAATTGCCAAATTGACAAAGATAATTCCTTTGAAGATTGAATTTTCCATCAATGAAAAAAATGCATCTGAAATCGTACCGGGTACATCACTTTCTTTTAAAGTTGAAAATGATTTGAACACACATCAGGCATCTGTTTATGCAGTAGAATCAAAAGTAGATATGAAAACCCGTACCCTGAAAGCACGCGCAATCTATCCTAATTCCAATGGACGCCTGCAACCGGGACGATCGGCAATCATTGAAATAAATCTAAACGAAATAAAAAATGCACTTACAGTTCCCAGCGAAGCTATCATCGCAGAAATGGGACGTGATATTGCCTATGTATATAAAAGCGGAAAAGCTCAACAGGTAGAACTGAAAAAAGGCTTGCGTACTGCCAGTGAAGTCCAGATTCTGCAAGGAGTATCTCCAGGAGATACCCTGATTGTAACAGGGGTGATGCAAATAAGAGATGGGATGCCGGTAAAAATTGATCATTTCATTGATTAAGTTATGAATATTTCGGAATTAAGTATAAAAAGACCCGTTTTATCTACGGTATTCGTTTTGATTATTCTCTTGATGGGGTTTATCGGATACTCCTATCTCGGTGTTCGCGAATATCCCAGTGTGGATAATCCTATCATCTCAGTGGATGTTAGTTATCCGGGGGCCAATGCCGATATCATCGAAAATCAAATTACCGAGCCTCTGGAACAAAATATCAATGGAATTCCCGGAATCCGGTCTCTTACCAGTAGTAGTAGCCAAGGTTCATGCCGTATCACTGTCGAATTCGAACTCGAAGTAGATTTGGAAACGGCAGCCAACGACGTACGTGACAAGGTTTCCAGAGCACAACGTTTTCTTCCCCGCGACTGCGACCCGCCTACGGTATCCAAAGCGGATGCCGATTCGGACCCCATCATGCAGGTGAGCGTACAAAGCGAGAAACGATCGCTGCTCGAATTAACGGAAATCGCTGATTTAACAATTAAAGAACGGCTACAAACCATTCCAAACGTAAGTGCTGTAAGTATCTGGGGTGAAAAACGTTACTCCATGAGGCTTTGGCTTGATCCGACCAAAATGGCGGCATACAATATCACTCCCATCGATGTGAAAAATGCCATCGACCGGGAAAACGTGGAACTTCCTTCCGGAAACATCGAAGGAGATAAAATGCAGCTGAGTATCCGTACCCTGGGATTGATGAAAACACCGGAAGAGTTTAACAACCTGATCATCAAAGAAGATAACTATAATATCGTGCGTTTCAGTGATGTCGGAACTGCCGAACTGAATGCGGAAGATCTTCGTAGTATTATGGTCGGGAATGGAGTTCCAATGGTGGGCTGTGTCATAATCCCTCAGCCCGGAGCCAACCAGATCGATATCTCGGATGAAGTCAACCGGCGATTAGAACAGATGAAAAAAGACCTCCCGGAAGATGTAAAAGTCGATATTGCTTTCGACAACACAAAATTTATCAGGGCATCCATCCGTGAAGTAGAAGAAACTATTTACATTGCTTTCCTACTGGTGGTTCTAATTATTTTCATCTTCCTGCGCGACTGGCGAGTAACGTTAGTTCCCTGTGTAGTTATCCCTGTTTCTCTGATCGGAGCCTTCTTTATCATGTATATTGCCGGATTTTCCATCAATGTATTATCCATGTTAGCAGTAGTACTCGCCGTAGGGCTGGTTGTGGACGACGCCATTGTAGTAACCGAAAATATCTATGTCCGTATTGAAAAAGGAATGACTCCCCGGGAAGCCGGGATCGAAGGATCCAAAGAAATTTTCTTTGCTGTAATTTCCACTACGATTACTCTGGTTGCCGTATTCTTTCCTATCGTATTCCTGCAAGGGATGACCGGACGGCTTTTCAAGGAATTCAGTATTGTAGTCTCCGGGTCCGTGCTCATTTCGGCATTTGTAGCTTTGACTTTTTCTCCGATGTTGGCAACAAAAGTTCTCAAAAAGAGGGAAAAACAAAATTGGCTATACATAAAAACAGAACCCTTCTTTGACGGAATGATACGTGTTTATGGAAAAAGCCTGGACACAATTCTTAAAAGAAAAATCATCATTATCCCGATAATTCTCGTTACATTGATTATCATCGGCTTTCTCTGGACAAAAATTCCGGCTGAAATGGCTCCTTTGGAAGACCGTTCTCAAATTACGATCAACACCAGGGTCCCGGAAGGCGCGACTTATGAGTATTACAGGGATTATACCATGAAAATTTCGGAAATTGCGGATTCAATGACTACCGAAAAACGGCTTAATGTAACTCTGATTCGTTCAGGTTTCGGTTTTGTACGCATCATGCTTCCAGATCTTAAGGACCGTAAACGGAGTCAGATGGAAATTGCAGATAAAATTTCAGGTGCAGTCCGGAACGAAACCGAAGCCCGCGCTTTTGTCCAGCAACAATCTACTTTTGGCGGACGCCGGGCCAGCATGCCAATCCAATACGTACTGCAAGCCCCATCTTTCGACAAACTGCAAGAGTTTATCCCGAAATTCATGGAAAAAGTAAATGAAAGTCCGAAATTCCAAATGTCCGACGTAAACCTGAAATTTACCAAGCCTGAAACCCGGATCGAAATCAATCGCGATAAGGCCGGCTTACTGGGAGTCAGTACACGGGATATCGGACAAACACTACAATATGCTCTCAGCGGACAACGGATGGGTTACTTCTACATGAACGGTAAACAATACCAGATTCTCGGAGAAATCAACCGCCAACAACGGAATACTCCGTTAGACCTGAGATCCATCTATGTTAAAAATCAATCCGGAGAAATGGTACAATTGGATAATCTTGTTTCTCTTCAGGAGAGCGTCGCCCCACCGACCCTTTATCGTTACAACCGGTTTAAATCGGCTACGGTTTCCTCCGGTTTGGCAAAAGGCGTTACCATTGGAGACGGATTGGAGGAAATGGACAAGATTGCAAAAGAAACCTTGGACGAATCATTCCGCACGGCTTTATCCGGAGAATCCAAAGAATTCCGGGAAAGTTCCTCCAGTCTGATGTTTGCTTTTATCCTGGCTTTGGTACTCATCTTCCTGATTCTGGCTGCCCAGTTCGAAAGTTTCAAAGATCCGCTCGTTATCATGTTTACAGTACCATTGGCAATTGCCGGAGCCTTGATTTTCATGTATTTCAGCAATATCACGATGAATATTTTCAGCCAGATCGGGATCATCATGCTGATTGGTCTGGTAGCTAAAAACGGTATTT
>JAITTA010000245.1 GCA_031287395.1 Dysgonamonadaceae bacterium
CCTGTTCCCTGCTGTTTGAGCGGTCTTTTAAGATTATTAATATTTGCAAGCATGATGTTTTTGTTGGAAAAAATACCGAATCCGAAACATCTTCTCACTCTCGACCCCGAAGAATCCTCGCATGGCGGTATTTTACAAATAAATGCAATTAATTGGTTGTTAAATAGAAATCAGGTTCAGTATTTTAATTGAAGCCAGAAAGCAAGAAAATGATCATAAACGAAATAGGCGCCTCCTTCTTCGTATATCATCTCTTTTTCTATCAGGGATTTCAGCGCTGTTTTTACGGAACTCGGGGAGAAGTTATACTTCTGGGTAAATTCTTTCGAGGTCGGTTCTTTCAAGCATCCTTCAAAAGAGATTGCTTTTAACAATGACCATTGCATGTTTGTTAACAAGCGGTAATAACTCCAGTAAATCGATTCATTTTCTTCCACCAGTTTTTCCATCCATTTTTTAATAATTGATTCGTCAATTATTTTATATGGTGAAGTATAGAGCCTGTTCATGACATATTGGACGTACCAGGTGTGTCCAAATACTGCGTCATAAAGATAACGGATAGCGTCCGGTGCGATTTGCTTTTTACCTTCTGCCATTTTTTCAATGATAAAAGGAGTATAAGCTTCTATCGGAATTGGTTCCAGAAATAAAAATTCGGAACTTTGATAAAAAGGCCGGCTGTATGAGGTGAACATATTCTGAAGAATGTGCTTTTGGCTTCCCGAATAGATAAAATTCACATTGTTCGATTGTTGACCGTATGTCCGCAATAAAGCTTCCATATTTTTCTGCGGATAATGACTTATCTGCTGAAATTCATCGAATGCAACGATTATTTTTCGTTTACTTTGCCGCAAATAATTGAAAATTTCATCCAGGCTTTGTTCCGGATTCCGCTCGTCTTCCAGGTTTATTTGGATTTGAGGTGTTCCCGTTATGGGGTCAATTGAGAAAACAGGCCGGATACTTTTGAATAAAGTCGCCGCTTTTTTGAGTAAAATGTCTTGTTTTTTATCTAATTTTCCGATTATTTCTTTTGAAAAAACTTTGACAAAATCGTTTAAATCGTTGGTTGGATAAATATCGATATAAAAACAATCAGCTTGTTTTTTTAATCTTTCCGAATGGAAAACATGATGAATTAGACCTGTTTTTCCCAGTCTTCTTAAGCTCATAATTGTCATATTACGAGCATTTTCGATCGCATCAATGATCCGGTCTGTTTCTTCTTCCCTGTCACAAAAATAGTCAGGAGTAGTGTATCCGAAAATCAAGAAAGGATTGGGCGTACTGTTTTTTTTCGTTTTCATAAATTGCGTACTTTGCGTTGCGCATTTTACGTAACGTACTTTACATTACGTAAAATGCGCAACGCAAAGTACGCAATAATAATTGAGATTTCAAAATCTTTTCCATTAAAACATAGAAATAACCCGTTTTATCCCATCGATCAGGAGATCGACTTCTTCTTTGGTGTTGTAAAATGCAAAAGAAGCCCGGACCGTACCTTCAATACCCATGTATTCCATTAAAGGTTGAGCACAGTGATGACCGGTTCGGACAGCGATTCCGAGACGATCCAAAAGCATTCCCATGTCATAATGGTGGATACCTTCAACAAGAAAAGAAATGACGCTGCTTTTGTGCCCGGAAGTTCCGTAAATCCGCAGATTATCTATTTCCAATAGCCTTTTTGTTGCATAGGATAATAGTTCCTCTTCATAACGACGGATGTTTTCCAATCCGAGTTTATTGATGTAATTCAATGCTTCCGCTAATGCTACGGAGCCTACGTAATCGGGAGTTCCGGCTTCGAATTTGAAAGGGAGCTCATTATAGGTCGTTTTCTCAAAAGAGACGTGAGCAATCATTTCGCCGCCTCCCTGATAAGGGGGGAGTCTGTCTAACCACTTTTCTTTTCCATAGAGGACTCCAATGCCTGTCGGTCCGTATATTTTATGAGAGGAAAAAACCAGGAAATCACAATCGAGGGATTGAACGTCAATTGAAAGGTGTTGTACCGATTGGGCAGCATCGATTAATACCGGAATATTATAGTTATGAGCCAGCCGGATTATTTTTTCTACGGGATTGATACTTCCAAGCACATTGGAGATATGGGCCATGGTTATCAATTTTGTTTTAGATGAGATCAGTTCTTCAAGAGAAGCTACTTCTATTTCCCCTTGTGCGTTTACAGGTACGATTTTTAGTTTTATACCGGTCATTTCCCTTTGCATTTGCCAGGGAACAATATTTGAATGATGCTCTTGTACTGTCAGGATAATCTCGTCTCCAGGTTGGCATTGTGAACGGCAGAACCCGGATGCGACGAGGTTGATCGCTTCTGTTGCGCCACGGGTGAAGATAATTTCATTTGAATGAGCGGCATTGATGAATTTCCGGACAGTTTTCCTCGAATTTTCATGCGCTTCTGTTGCCTGTTGGCTTAAATAATGCACTCCCCGATGGATATTCGCGTTGATAGTCGAATACACTTCTTCGATTTTCCTGATGACTTGTAACGGTTTCTGAGTTGTCGCCGCATTGTCGAAATAGACCAATGGTTTTCCGTATATTTCCCGGGACAAGATTGGAAAATCTTTCCGTATTTTTTCTATATTCAAATACATCCCCGACACTTTACGAGTTCTCCTCTAAAACGTTTTTCTACCAGCATTTTCAATCGTTCCCTGAGAGTTTGAAGGCGGATACCTTCTATAACATCGTTGGTGAATGCGAACTTAAGCAACAGCCGCGCTTCTTCTTCCTTGATCCCTCTTGAGCGCATATAAAACAAGGCAGCTTCATCCAACTGTCCGATAGTCATTCCATGAGAACATTTGACATCATCGGCATCAATTTCGAGCTGGGGTTTTGAAAACATCCGGCATTCGCGACTTCCGCAAAGATTGCGGTTATCTTGGTAAGCCTGGGTCTTTTGAGCGTCTTTGGCTACGATAATTCGTCCGCTGAAAGAGCCTATGGCTTGGTCATCCAGAATGTATTTGAATAATTCGTTGCTCCGGCAATGGGGAACCCGGTGTTCTATATTGGTATTGTTGTCGATTTTCCGGGTCTTGTCCGAAATTGCCAGACCGTACAGATGAGTTTCGGCATTTTCTCCCTCAAGAAAAATATTGTAGTCGTTACGGGTAAACCCATTACACAAGGTGATATTGTTTACCATCACGTTTGATGAGGCTTTCTGACTTACGATGCAAGATGTCAGGCGAATGGTATTATCCGAACTTTCTTCCAACTCGTAAAAGTCGAAAACGGCCTTTTCACCGATAAATATTTCGGTTACCTGATTGATCAGGAATTTTGGAGTTTCATCCGCAGTATGGTCACATACCAGGACTTTTGCCTGAGCTCCTTCTTCGACAATAATAAGAAAACGACGGGTGATTAATGAGTCTACATTTCCCCGGATAATATTAGTTACCTGAACAGGTTTTTCCAGAATAACATTTTCAGGAATATAAAGGACATAACCGTCTTGTACGAACATGGTATTGAACGATTCGATACCCGTCCTATCCGGAGTGGCCAGTTTACCGTAATATTTTTCAAAAATCTCAGGAAAACTTTTTGCAAAATCATTCAGGCTGCCTGAAAAGACATTTCCCGGAAGCATTGGCTCCCTTTCCTCACTTTTATATAATCTGTCGTTAACAATAAAATGGACATTTGACGACAGGTTGGGAACATTGCATTTGAATACTTTATACGGGTCGATTTCGGCCTTTAATCCGGAAAAATTGAAACCGTAATCGGGTGACATGAATGTCGGGATATCGGTGTGTTGATAATTTTCGGAATTGAACACCGGAAATCCGTTCTTTTGAAACATCTCAAAAGCTTTATTTCGTCTCGAATTGACTAATTCCGAAGAAATTTTATTGAGAGCTTGTTTCTGAGCGGTAAAAAATTCGATGTATTGTTGTTCAGCTTGCATAATTTTACTTTATTCTTTGAGCCAGTCATACCCTTTTTCTTCCAGTTCCAAGGCTAATTCGGCTCCTCCCGACTTGACAATCTTCCCTCTATAAAGGACATGTACGAAATCCGGTTTTATATATTCCAGAAGACGTTGATAATGAGTAATGACAATGGCTGCATTGTCCGGTCGTCTCAGTTTGTTGACTCCTTTTG
>JAITTA010000247.1 GCA_031287395.1 Dysgonamonadaceae bacterium
CAGGTATCCCCGAACCCGACATCGGGAATCATCCGGGTGAGTAATACCCAAGCGAACCAAACAGTCCGCATCACGGATGTGACCGGTTCGCTGAAGGGAACTTACAAAACCGGGGAAGGTACGACGACGATCGACCTGACCGGCTATGCCAAAGGCACGTACATGCTGCAATACAACGGCAAAACGTTCAAGGTTATCAGGAAATGATGTGCCGATGAATCATTAGAACGAATCATTAGAATAAGGAAGGGCTTGCCGCGTTGCAAGCCCTTCTTTTTTTCATTTCTTTTCATTCAAAAAAGTAGGCCGTCTCACAATGAAGTAAGACGGCCTACTTTTTTTCTTTAAGGGGGGTGGAAGATCGGGTTCGAACCGACGACCCTCAGAACCACAATCTGATGCTCTAACCAACTGAGCTACGACCACCATGTATCAATTGAGGTTTCAATTGCGTTGCAAAGTTACAATATTTCTTGTATTTTACAAAGTTTTTGAGCAAAAATATTTTGTCGGGGACTTGTACAATCCTATTGGTAGATAGTTTTTTTTCCGGCCAGCAGGGTATTTTTCATCAAAGAAATGATAGTCATAGGACCCACTCCTCCGGGAACCGGAGTAATGTAGGAGCATTTCGGTGCAACTTCATCGAATTTTACGTCTCCGGTCAGTTTGAAACCGGATTTTGTTTTGTTTGAGGGGACCCGTGTGGTTCCGACATCAATTACGATAGCCCCGTCTTTCACCATATCTGCTTTTACAAATTCGGGAGAACCCAGAGCCGCAATGATAATATCTGCCTGTAGGCAATATTCTTTGATATTTTTAGTACGACTGTGGCAGACAGTTACGGTACAGTCGCCGGGATAGGCTTTTTGCATCATTAACGAAGCCATCGGTTTTCCCACGATATTGCTTCTTCCCAGGATTACACAATGTTTGCCGGAGGTTTCGATATTGTAACGTTTCAATAACTCCAGGATTCCTGCCGGTGTTGCAGAAACAAAGCAAGGCAATCCGATAGACATACGGCCTACGTTGATCGGGTGAAAACCATCGACATCCTTCCGGTAATCAATGGTTTCAATTACTTTTTGTTCGGATATATGTTTGGGCAGGGGCAATTGTACGATAAAACCATCGACATCGGGGTTATTATTCAACTCGATTACTTTTTTCAGTAATTCTTCTTCTGTTACATTATTTTCATAACGTATCAATGAAGATTTGAAGCCGACTTCTTCACAAGTTTTCACTTTGCTGGCAACGTAAGTTTCGCTTCCTCCGTCGTGTCCTACAAGGATTGCCGCCAAGTGAGGGATCTTACCTCCAGAAGCTTTTATTTGTCTGACTTCGGCTACAATTTCCAGCTTCATTTGTGCCGAAATGGCTTTTCCGTCTATTAATTCCATGTTTCAATTGTTAATTATCTCCTCCTCGGCATCATCCCTTTTCCAAGGAATTTAGATCCTCCGGTTACCATTTTCATCATTTTTCGGGTTTCGTCGAATTGTTTTAACAATTTATTGACTTCTACCACACTGGTACCGCTACCTTTGGCGATACGGGCACGCCGTGAACCGTTCAGGATTGCCGGATTCGTACGTTCTGCCGGGGTCATGGAATGAATGATTGCTTCAATACTTTTGAAAGCGTCGTCGTCGATATCGACATCTTTCAAAGCTTTTCCTACTCCCGGAATCATGGATGCCAAATCTTTCAGGTTACCCATTTTTTTGATTTGGTGGATTTGGGACAGAAAGTCGTTAAAATCGAATTGGTTTTTGGCCAACTTACGCTGCAACCGTTTGGCTTCCTCTTCGTCGTATTGTTCCTGGGCTTTTTCCACCAATGAAACGATATCTCCCATCCCGAGTATCCGGTCGGCCATACGTTTCGGGTGAAAAGGGTCGATAGCATCCAGTTTTTCGCCGGTACCGACAAATTTAATGGGTTTATCGACGACTGTACGAATAGAAAGTGCGGCTCCACCACGGGTATCTCCGTCTAATTTAGTCAGTACGACACCGTTGAAATCCAGGCGATCGTTAAATTCTTTGGCAGTATTTACAGCGTCCTGGCCGGTCATGGAGTCAACTACGAACAAAATTTCATTCGGATTGACGGCCGCTTTGATTGCTGCAATTTCGTTCATCATTTGTTCGTCGATAGCCAGGCGACCGGCAGTATCGACAATAACGACATCGTTGCCGTTTTGTTTGGCGTGTTTGACTGCGTTTTGAGCGATTTGAACCGGATTTTTATTATCTTCTTCGGTGTAAACAGGAACTTCTATCTGTTCCCCGAGAACTTTCAACTGTTCGATTGCAGCCGGACGATAGATGTCGCAAGCGGTCAGTAAAGGTTTTTTACCTTTTTTTTCTTTTAACATTTTAGCCAGTTTCCCGGAGAATGTGGTTTTTCCGGAACCTTGCAAACCCGACATTAATATGACGGTGGGACTTCCCTTCAAATCGATTTCTGCTGTTTCTCCCCCCATCAGTTGAGTTAATTCGTCATGGACGATTTTGATCATCAGTTCGTTGGGTTTGACTGCTGTAAGTACATTTTGTCCGATTGCTTTTTCCTTGACCGTATCGGTGAAATTTTTGGCAACTTTATAATTTACGTCAGCGTCCAGTAAGGCTTTGCGTACATCCTTAAGAGTTTCTGCAACATTGATTTCGGTGATTTTTCCTTCACCTTTCAACAGTTTAAACGATCGTTCTAACCTGTCACTTAAATTTTCAAACATAAGATATCGGATTCTTTTTCTTTAATTTTAAGCGCAAAGATAGCGCATTTGTATGTATAATCGAATGAAAAAGGCAGAAAAAGTTTTATTGACTTATGCCCATTGATTAAGAAAATACTTAGATTTTTCGGTTTTGCCAATTTCCCCATTTCATATAAATGAAACTCCATAGTAAAATACATCCCCAATAAAGAGGTTCGGTAGTCCAGCAAATAGCTAATGAAGCCTTGAGATAACCGGTTACGAACCACATGTAAGAGATGTAAATCCCCAGAGTAGCAACCTCGATAAATAAAGCCGTACGGGTGTTTCCGGTACCCGAAACGGAATTGAAGAATACGGTTGAGACGGCAATGACAGGAAGAGCCGCCAAAATAACGTACAGCGATGGAATGGACGCTTTGATCAGTTCCGTATTTGAAGAATAGACGGATAAAGCCAATTCCGGGAATATTGAAATAGGGATGATAATGACAGCTATTACAGATAAACTCATGCGTGCTATTCGCCAGAGAAGTGGGATTACCTCACTTTTTTCTCCTGCTCCAATGGTATTGCTGACTAATGTATTGGTAGTCGCTCCTAATGCAAAAATGGGTATTGAAATAATCATATACAGGCTACGGATTACATTGGAAATTGCCAGTTGTGTTTCACCCATGTGTTCAATAGCCAGGAAAAAGAAAAGCCAGGTACCCAATGATAGGAAGTACTGGATCATCAAAGAGAGTGATACGTTCAGAATGTTTTTGATTACCAATAGTTTATTGAAACAAATAGAGGTAAAGCCGTACTTTTTCAGGTCGATGGTAGTTGTTGTGTATATGATGAAGAATAACACGGAAGCGGCTTCGGAGGCCACAGATGCAATAGCTGCTCCGGTGATTCCCAATTCAGGAAATCCCCAATTCCCGAAAATTAACAGATAATCCAGTATTACGTTTACCGATCCCATCAATATTGCATTGAAAGATAGTACTTTTGTGTTGGTAATCCCCACATAAAATGCCCGGAACATCACGTTAATCACAGAGAAAAAAAGTCCGTAGATGCGCCAGTTCAGATACTTGGAGGCAGCTTCCAGAACATTTCTTGAACTCAGGAGACTGCTTAGGATGTTTTCTGAGAAAGTTCTCGTCAGAAAAAACAACACCAATGCCAGTAGAAATAAAAATAAACTTCCGTGTACGACAATTTCACCGATTTTATCGTAATTTTTTTCTCCGTTCCGTCTGCCGATCAGGATTTGAGAACCGGTACTAAATCCGAAAGCCAACATGAACAAGACAATGTAAAAAATCCCGGCAATGGCCGAGGCTCCTAATTCAACTTCTCCGACATGACCGAGAAAAGCCGTACTGGTAACCTGTATCAGGTTTTGTACCAATAAGGTCAGGAAAATAGGATAAGCGACTTTGAGTATTTGGGAATAATTATACTTGCGATTCATTCAATTGAAGTTTAGTCAAGCATTGTATTCATGTAAATATCACCGGATATGGTTATAGATTCGTCTAAAATCCGGATCATTCCCCAATAGTGGGAAAAAGATCCGGAAGTACTATTCAGTTCGATTATTTCTTTTTTACCTGAAGAGTAGGCTATGGATGATAAGAATACCTGTTTTATTTCATTTTTACAGAAACATTCTTTGAGTTTTACAGTGTTCTCTGTTTCCCCGGGGATTGACAGCGCGATTTCATTTTCTCCTGCGAATACGGTTCCGTCTTCTATAAACAGGTCTTCCAGAATATTACGGAACTGTTGTTTCGTTTTCAGCACCACCTGTTTTTTTCGATTCAGGAATCCGGAATAGATGGTATAGAGCGTTTCCAAATCAATCTCTTCCATGGATTTGTATTGTAGAAACAGCGAATTTTTTCCGGTTTTTCCGGGATTTACCTGCTGGGTGCTGATACTTTCCGAATACCATGGAAACGCTTTTTTATAGCCATATTTAGTATAAAAATCAAAGAGCCATTCTTCCTGTGGAATTAAAAATGTAATGGGGACCCGTTTTCGGTTCATTTCTTCGAGAGCATATTTTAATAATTCACCCATGTATCCTTTACGTTGATAATTCGGATGTGTCATTGCTCCGGAAATATAAGCGGCAGGAAAAATCGGATCTTCAAGTTTAATCTGGTAAGGTATCATTTGCAGGGAAGCAATGGGCTGTCCGTCTTCCAAAGCAATCAGGGTTTCCTCATGCCGGTAAACCTTATCGAAATAAAAGGTCCGGAATTCCAGAGTATCCTCCGGAAAACAAAGTTTCCACATTTCGATTAAAGTTTGTTTGTATTGTTCTTCCCCGTATTGAAACCGAATCATGACTCTCTTTTTTCAGTAGCAACTCCCTTTTCCAATAAAATAACAGGATGATACGATAATTTTGCTTTTCGAAGCGATTCTAAACCCAAATCTTCTTCCCGGTTTATATAAGTGTATCCGGAACATTCATTCTCTGCAAACTGTTGGTTAATCATGGTAAACCCTCCCTCTATTTCGTATAGGGATTTTTCTGCATGAACTCCGAAAGTATCTGCAGTAAGGGGTTGTCCGTATGAATAGGCCACAATGGTTCCGTCCACCCGGAGAGCACCGCCGGTCAATCCTAATTGTTCAAAGTTGGCAAAAGCACATTCCACTGATATTCTTTCATTGATCAGGGAAGGATCGCTACAGTTTCCGTTTTCCTTACACCATTTGGAATACAATTCCAGACATTCCGGAATGATATCCGGAGTGATCCGGAGGTATTCGTAACGGTAATTTTTTTTGAATTTGTTGATATGATTCCGTTTAGATTGTAACTTTTTCCCTCTCAGGGTAATCAAATCTTCGGTATTATAGAGGTACTCGAACCATGAACGGTTTGGACTGTACTCAAACTTGCCGGGATAAACCTTTTCCACATTCTCATACATTTCCCTTGTCAAGGCGAACATCCGGAATGGTTCATTGCGTTCTTTCGAATCGGCAATGATTGTTTCTAAAGCTGTTTTTAAACAACCATCCCCCATCGGATACATATAACCCGGTTTTTTCCCTCCGGCCCAGAACCGTAAAAAGAGAAAACCTCCTTCAATAGCGTAAGATGTTTTGTATTTCGGCGCCCAACAATAGATATTTGCAAAAGAAAAATCACAATTCCTGAAAGTACTTTTTTTCAGAAACTGATTCAGTTTATCTTTGTCTTTGATTGTGATTTCCTGAAAGTCAAGCATATCATATTAATTTATTTGTCTTTGTGTCCGGAAATACGATAGCCGGTCTGAATGTTTTGGCCTCTCCGGCATCCATCCATGCATAAGCCATAATGATAATGATATCGCCCGGCTGTACTTTACGGGCAGCAGCACCATTAAGACAAATCATTCCGGAATTTCTTACGCCTTTGATAACGTATGTTTCGAGGCGTTCGCCATTATTATTATTCACAATCTGTACCTTTTCCCCTTCGATCAGATTTGCAGCATCCATTAAATCTTCATCGATGGTAACACTTCCTATGTAATTCAAATTTGCTTCGGTTACTGTAACCCGGTGCAGTTTGGATTTAACAACTTCAATGTACATCGTTTAACTAATTAAAAAATGAAAAGAATCAAGACTTTTCTGAATTCCTTCATTTTTGATTCGAATTGCGGTACAAAGTTAATACATTTTCAAGAATACAACACCACTCTTTTCTTTTAACGCATATTTATGCATAAGTGTTCTTGTCGGAAATTGCTGTAGAGGTTATTGCTTCTTTTTTTTCCAGGCATTTGTCTTTCTGACAATCTCTTCGTACATTTTATCTTCAACAATTCTTTTCTGAGGCTTGAAATTTTTATTGAATAAGCTTTTCTGTGGAAGAAAATCCCGGTATTGTAACCCTGCCAGATCGGATAAGGAAAAGATAAGATTGGCTGTGCTGAAAGGCCGGTTTTCCCGGATCGTGATATTCTGTTTTTGTGCTAAATACTGATCTGAACACCATAGAATAAAAGGAACTTCACATTGATAAACAGAGGCTCCATGGACGAAATGCCCTACAACATCCCTGCAATCGTACACCTCTTCCCCATGATCGGAAAAAAACAAGACAACGGAAGATTGGTTTTCCTGTTTTTGTATCTTTTTTATAATTGAACTGACTACAAAATCGGAATAAAGTACGGAATTATCGTATTCATCGATTGTTTTTTTCTTTTTACCATTTAAATACGGTTTGTCGGGAATGGGGTAATTTTCCTGGTTAAAGAATTTATATTCCGAAGGATACCGGCTTTTATACATGTTGTGGCTCCCCATCAGATGAATAAAGATAATTTTGTTTCCTGTCGTATCTTCTTCCAGTACCTCATCGACAAAAGGGAATACAATCTCATCATGTTGTTTGGTTATTGATAAGTCATAGACGTGGTCTGATTCTTTTGCAATGATTCCGTAACTGCTTCCCCATTTATTAATGAGAGGTTGGGTACTAATCCAGTAAGTTTTGAAACCCGAATCTCTGAATAAATCCACAATGGAGGGCTTTTGAAGGTAATATTCGGGATGCTCGTGATCTGCAAATGTCAATGCCTGTTTCAAAACTCCTATTGTATGTGTCCCGGGCGATACAACATCTTTATAGATGTACAATTCGTTTTTCATGGAATTCAGAATTGGAGTTGTCGGACGGGAATATCCGTAAATCTGCATGTGATTTCTTGAAAGAGATTCCCCGATGATGACAACGAAAGTGTTATTGTCGGAAGTCAGGTTACAGGAAATATCCATTGAGGTACTTTTGCGGGCTTTGGCTTCCAATTGCATGTCCCGGCTTTCATCCAGATAATGAATTCCACTTTTATAAAAATCGATGGAACTCATCACTTTCGATAAATTTTCAAAGGGTATCATTGAAAGAGGAATCAGAAGGGATATAAGCAAAAGAAGTTGATTTTGTTTTCGTTTCAGGTTTAAAAATGCAGAAGAAGGAGAGGAGGCCAGTGATTTATACAGCAGAAAGGTTGTTACCACAACGTAAGCAACCTGTCCAAGTAATACGGGAATTGAAACGGCCCCATCGAAATATTCGTTTGTTTCCGAAAGGTTCGATCCGAAAATAACCCAGAACATATCGTCGAACATGTGTGTCCGGGCTACGCACAAATATGAAAAAACCGTAAGATTAGGAATAAGTGTAAAAATAAAAAGGAAGATCAAATAACATTTTTCAGCAATCCCTTTCAGGAAAAAGGAGATAGATGAGAAAGAAAAGAGTACCAGTAAGTTGATTATCCAAGCTAATAAAATATCCGATGAATTCAGGTTATTTGCCAACGCATATCCGGGGATATTAAACATTACGATGAATGTAATGAATACAATTGCCCAGAGTCTTTTCCGCAATATTCCTTTTATTGTTTTATAATCGATCATATTGTACGTTATCAATCAATCTCACTTCTCCACAGAAAACAGCGATACATCCCACTCTGAAACTCGAATCTTCCCACGAAGATATTGATTGCAAGGTGTTCCCGTCCACAATATCAAAGTATTCCACTTCCAGGCCGGGAGATTCATTTATTGTTTCAATGACCCATTCCTTTAGTTCTTCAACAGTCGTTTGGCCTTTCAGTTTCCGGCTTTCGAATAATGTCCCGGAAATCAAGGCGGCTTCCTGCCTTTCCTTGTTATTTAACCGCATGTTCCGGCTACTCATTGCCAATCCATCGGTTTCACGAACAATAGGGCATGGAATAATTTCGATCCGGTAATTCATTCTCCGGGTCATTTCACGAATGATAGTCAGTTGCTGAAAGTCTTTTTCACCGAAATAAGCTTTATCAGGCATGATGGCGTCAAACAGCTTGCTGACGATTTGTGCAACTCCATTGAAATGTCCCGGGCGAAAAGCGCCTTCCATTACTTTTTCCAGTGGTCCGAAATTAAATTGTCTTGTATCCGGTTCGGGATACATTTCTTCGACCGAAGGTATAAAAACGTAAGTACATCCGGCTCGTTTTAACAAATCGCAATCGGCATCCGGTGTATGCGGATATTTTAACAAATCGTTTTTGTCGTTAAATTGTGTGGGATTTACGAAAATACTCACTACACAAATATTATTTTCAGCCGCACAACGTTTGACAAGTTCCAAGTGTCCTTGGTGCAGGGCGCCCATGGTAGGAACGAATCCAATCGTTTTATTTTCTTTTCTGCAGGTCCTCAGATTTTCTTGAATTTCCTTGATTGTTGATATAGTTTTCATATTTTTCAATAAAAAACGGTACAAAATTACGTATTTTAATACGAATCTTAAGCAATATTGAGACTAATTAGCGATTTATTTTGATTTTTATGGGATTTTTTTTATTATCTTTGCACCGTGAATTCAAAAGTATAGGTTTAATTAAATCAGAATGGACGCTAAAAGGGTACTATTTATTACAACAGAAATAACCCCGTATCTTCCGGAAACAGAAATCTCCACAATTGGTCGCTATCTGCCTCAAGGTATTCAGGACAAAGGGAAAGAGATCAGAACCTTTGTTCCCAAGTTTGGTAATATTAATGAACGAAGAAACCAGTTGCATGAAGTAATTCGTTTATCGGGTATGAACCTGATAATTAATGATACGGATCATCCTTTGATTATTAAAGTCGCTTCCATCCAGTCTGCCCGCATGCAGATTTATTTCATTGATAATGAAGACTTTTTTCAAAGAAGAAATATGCTTGTGGATGATGATGGCACCGAATTTGAGGATAATGATGAACGTAGTATCTTTTATGTGCGTGGAGTCATGGAAACCGTCAAAAAATTGAGATGGGTTCCGGATTTGATTCATTGTCACGGTTGGATGACCGCTTTGGCCCCGTTATATATTAAAAAACATTATAAGGGAGATCCCTGTTTCAAGAATTCGAAAGTCGTCTATTCTATTTACAATGATGATTTCAGGATTCCTTTCCGGGAGTCTTTTTTTAAAAAGTTGAAGATAGAAGGTGTCACAAATAACGATATTAAGGGAATTAAGGAAAATCCTGATTTTGAGACTGTTTCAAAATTAGCTATTGATTTCTCGGATGGGGTTATCCAGGGAAGTGAATCGATCAATTCGAATTTAATAAGTTATATTGAAGGGAAAGATCATTTGCCTTTTCTTTCCTATCAATCCCCAGAAATATATGTTGATAAATACAATGATTTTTACGATTCAATTTTAACGAAATAATTGAAGTTCATAATGAAACAAGCATGTACCTTATACGTCAAAGAATATGAACATGCAAGTTCCATACGACCGGTTTAATAGAAAATAAATATGTATGTATGAAATATAAGGTCATTTTACTGAGTTTCCTTTCAGGAATTCTGTTTTGGGCGTGTGAAGACAGCATAAACAGTGTTGGAACGGGAATATTACCCGATGAGGATAAAATAGGAGTCTATACCGACACTATTTATCTGGAAGCCTCTACGGTCAAGTTGGATTCGATATATGCAAAAACTATTTATGGAATGGTGGGAGAATTTTATGACCCGACTTACGGCAGTTTGAAATCAAGCTATCTTTGCCAGTTTTATGCCCCATCAAAACACGTTTTCCCGGATTCGGTTATCAATAATGCGATCGATTCTGTTGTTTTAAGAATCGCTTATTATAGTTACCTGGGTGATTCTCTCGCTCCGATGGAAGTTTCGGTTTATCCTGTCACTAAGGCTTTGGATAAGCATTATTATACCAATATGTCTCCGTCGGATTATTGTGATATGAGTCGGGTTTGGGGGCGCCAGGGATATACTGCAAGGGATCTGAATGTTTCCGATTCAGCTAACATTGCTAACTATTATCTTAAGAAACTTTATGTCCGTTTGCCTGATTCTATTGGCCGTAAACTGTATAATGAATGGAGAAAACCGGCGCCTAATGCTTTCGGTTCATTGAGTGATTTTGTGAAGTTTTTTCCCGGAGTGTATGTGGCACCTACTTACGGGATCGGTAATATCCTTTATGTGGAAGGAACTTATATTGATGTTTATTTTAATTATCTTGCTACGGCAGAAGATTCCCAGGGAAATGACAGTACCTATGTTGCATCGGGAGCTTCAACTTTCAATGTAACTAAAGAGATTATCCAATTGAACAGTTATCAGAGTTCAAATGATGAAAAATTATTGCGACCGAGTGAGGATAAGGCTTATGTAAAAACTCCCGCAGGAATTTTTACTAAAATAACCATCCCTATTCCTGATATTGTTGAGAAGATGGGTAAGAAAAAGTTCACCAATGCGAAACTATCTTTATCTGTTTTTGGAAAGGACGAATGGGAGTATGCAATTGGTTATCCTCAAAAAGTATTATTGATAAATTCGGATTCGATAGTTACCTTTTTTGAAAAGAGGCAGGTTGCCGATAATAGAACTTCTTATACGACTATTTTCAGTGGAACTTCGGGTACGGTATCGAGTCCGGCATATACCTATAATTTTGGAAATATTTCCGCTGTGATTCAAAATGCGATTTCGGAAAAACCTGATAAAAATTTGGAATTGTTGATTATTCCTGTTTCAACACAAACATCAGGATCAACAGATTACAGTACTTCTCATTATCTGTATCCTTCAGGAATCACTTTTAAGAAAGGCAGGGAGCACCTTAAATTGTCGATTGTCGCTACGGATATGGATGTGGAGCAATTGAAGTAATAGGAGATAAAGAGGGGCTTATCGAAGTCCCTTTTCTTTTAATACTTTGATTAATAGATCCGGTCGGTCGGTAATAATTCCATCGATGCCCAAATCAATTAAATCTTTCATTTCCTGTTCGTTATTGATGGTCCAGTAATGGACAGCCATGTTTTTCCGGTGTGCAGTTGTAATCAAAGACTTCTTGTCTAACTTGAAACCATCCCGTTTAACCGGTATTTGCAAAGCCGATGATTTTCCGGTAAAGAAGTTACCAAGAAAAAGCATGTCTAGGATTACAAATTGTTTGGTTTGTTTTTTTCCTGACGATACATGGATTTTTCCTTCGGTAATTTGGCGGAAATAATCCAGAACATCGTCCTCAAAGCAGGCTACCAACGTCCGGTGTTCCATGCTATACTTTTGTAGCAATCTGTACAATTGCCGGGCCGCACGTTGTCCTAATTCAGGAGAATAATCTTTTACTTCAATACAAAATTGATATTTTTCTCCGTATTTTGCCAGCACCTCTTCCAGCTTGGCCGGAGGAATTATCGTATCACGATAAGGATAATTTCCGTTAGTATCTTTAAAATTATATCCGAAATTGAACTGTTTCAATTCATCGTAGGTGTAGTCCGCCACTTTTCCCTCTCCATTACTTAATCGTTTGATTGTCGGATCGTGATGGGTAATCAGGACACTGTCTTTGGTCAGGACAACATCCATCTCCATGACGTCGGGACGGAATTGATCCACCCCGTCGAAAGCCATCATGGTATTTTCCGGAAATAATTGTTTGCTGCCGCCGTGAGCAATGATTAGGGGCGCTTTTCCCTTTTCAATGATATAATACTTGTCGGATGACGACTTGATAAAACCAAAAACAAAATTTCCCAGGAAGTAAGCTCCTACAAGTACTGATATCACAATAATTGTTTTTTTCACACGCTTACTACAGTTCATTTTTTCTGACCGTTGTATTCTACTTTTTCGGTAATCGAATCAATCTTAATATGCAAGTAGATTTTCCCGTTTGAATCAATTGTTCCATTGATAGTCGTATTTTTCGGGCCATACCCGAAATCGTCGGTTATGGCATTTCCCGAAATAGTGTAGAGATCATCATCATCACGGGTTATCGATATGGCATCTCCGTGTACATGCAGGGTCATTAATCCTCCCATAATTGTTGCTCTTGTATCGATACTTATCGTTGAACCTGAGGTAAATTTGATCTCCAACGGAATATTGGCTCCTACTGCGGTACCATTCATTGTAACGATTCCGGCGTAGTCTCCTTCTACTTTTGTCACATCGATTGGAGGTCCTGAGACCGTGACTTTTACAGTATCTGTAAGTCCTTCGCGGGGTGATTTCAGGATGATATCGGTGGTTCCTTTTGCTAAACCGGTGACGACACCGGAAGTACTGACAATTGCAATACCGGTATTTGAACTTTCCCAGGAATAACGTTGTATGGTCGCGTTCGGCGGACTAATTGTTGCAATCAGAGATTCTTTTTGGCCTTTTTCGAGTATTAATGATTCCGAACTTGCTTCTATTGAAGTTACAGGGATATAAGTTTCGTCGTCGTTATTACAGCCGGTGTAACAAAAAATGAATATTAATACCATCAAATAATTGACCATTGATAATTGACCATTTAAATTTGATTTTGCTTTTTCTGATATATTATTATAATGGTTCATATTTTTATTTTTTAATAATTAATATCCCGGATTTTGTTTCATGTTCGGATTGGCTTTCACACGTGCATCCGGTATTGGGAATAGCTTTTTCGTAGTATCGGTTTGAACCTTATCCCACCAGGCATCGTTGAACTTTCCAAAACGGATCAGATCTTGTCTTCGGTAACATTCGTAGGAAAATTCACGAGCACGTTCATCCAGGAATCCGTCCAAATCGATGTCGATGTATGCCCGGTCAGGATCGTTTGCTTCGAAACAACGGGCACGGGTCGTATTGATTAAAGTTAATGCGGCAGCCTTACTTCCTGTCCGGAGCAAACATTCTGCTTTCATCAATAGAATATCGGCATAACGAGTTACCGGAATATCATTATCCTGAGGATAGTCCGGGGTTCCAAATTGGATTTGGAACTTAACATTACGTACACCGCTATTTTCTCTACCTTCTTCCATGTTTTTAATATACGGATCAAGTACAAGATTTTGTCCGGCCATATCCATTACACAAGGAAGCGGAGTTTTTCCATCGGCCATATATTGAGGCCCAACCAACCATTGTTTGATTCGTTTGTCGTTGGATTTGAACTTTTCATAAAAGCTTTTTTCCGTACATACGCCATTGGATGAGGGGTTCTTGAATCCATAGGTGTAAGCATGGGTATAATGTAAGAAACGTCCCGGATAATTCATTTGTGTCGCGTGGAGTTGATCGTATGGAATTACAAAGATATTTTCTTTGGAATTTTCGTTAAAATAATGGAAAGGATCCTGCCAACCGGCATCCAATTGATATTTTTCGGAATTGATAACGAGATCACAGGCGGCGATACAATCTTGCCAGCGGGCCGTGCCCGTCCATTCTTCGGCATTTAAATATAGTTTTGCCAGAATGGATTGAGCCGCACCCTGGGTCATTTTTCCGTAGTCATCGCCGGCACCTTTTACAGGAAGGTCGTTCATTACGGCTTTGAGTTCTTTTTCAATGAATTCAAATACTTCGATGCGGGTATTTCGTGGGAGGGCTTCTGCGCTGACTTCTTCCACAATGGGGACTCCTCCGAATAAATCGCAGAGCATATAATAATAAAAAGCTCTCATACCGCGTAGTTCAGCCATCATTTGTTGACGGGAACCGTTAACACGAAGTTTGGAAAAATCCAAAGCAGGAAAATCTTTCAAGCAGGTATTGGCAAAACCGATGCCTTTAAAGCATTTATTCCAGACATCTTCGATACGGGTTTCGATGGTTAACCATTCATGACGGTGATAACGAATCCATTGACCGCCGTCCCAACCGTTCTGAAGCCTTGTAGGGCGACAAGCCTCGTCCGTCGAGAATTCTACTATATTGAAATAATTTTCTTCCCATACATCTTGTAAAGGACCGTAAACGGCAAGATAGGCTGCAATAACGGCATCCCCGTTTTCGTAGTAATTTTCCGTAACAATTTCTTTATAGACGGTCTCGCTCAGATCCGTACATCCTGAAAACAATAATATACAACCGACGAATGTTATTCCTGATAAATATTTTATTTGTCTCATTTTCTTAATTGTTTTAATTATTCGATTAAAAACTCAGACTAACACCAAATGTGAATGTCCGGGTACGAGGATAAAATGTCCGGTTATCGATTCCGGTGGTGAATCCGTTAGATGCTAATTCCGGGTCAATTCCCGAATATTTGGTGAACGTGTATAAATTATCGGCGCTGATGTATAACCTCAGTGCGGAAACAAATTGAGAGAATTTCTTTGTATCGAAATTGTACCCCAGTGTCATATTGGATATTTTCAGATAGTCGCCTTTTTCAAGATAATAGCTTGAATATTGTGGTATGTCATTGATATCCTTATTTTTATCCAATACGGAAACTAATAAATTATTAGATGGAAAGGTAGTAAGATTTCCGTAATAAATTTCTTTCGCGTTCAGGACTTGAAATTTAAAGGCTCCTCTCAATGAAAGAGTCAACTCGAAACGTTTGTAATTCAAATTGGTAGTTAGGCCTGCAAAATATTTCGGGACTCCGTTTCCAATGACTTGTTTGTCTTTATCGTCATAAATCCCATTGCTGTCGACGTCATCGAATATCCATTTCCCATTTTCCGTAAGGCCTAAATATTTAAAACCATAAAAGTTACCAACATTTCCTCCTTCTTCCAAACGGATAGTATTTCCCAGAATTCCTGGAGCTCCCAAATATCCGAATTCCAGATATTTAGCAGCGGAAACGTATTTATTATTGGAAAGGGATACCAGGCGGCTCTTATTATGAGAAATATTGGCCGAAATATTCCAGTTCAGATCTTTTTGCATGACCGGAACGCCTGAAAGGACTAATTCGATACCACTACTTTTCATGTCTCCCACATTAGCCCATACCTGATCGTGAATAAGCGCCGGAACGGAGGCTTGTACCTGATAAAGTAAATCGCTGTTTTTCCGGTTGTAAACATCAAAGGTTATTCCCAGCCGGTCTTTTAAGAAACTGGCGTCGAATCCGAAATTGGCTTCCTGTTTTACTTCCCATTTCAGATCATAATTCGGATTAGTTGACGGCCCATAAGTTAGAATCCACGTTCCATTATGGAGTACATATTGTTGTTGTCCCATTCTGGCGATAGAAATATAATTGGAGTTCATTTCATTTCCCGTTAGTCCGTATCCGGCGCGGATTTTTAGGTCGGATAACCAGCCTATTTCTTTCATGAAAGATTCATTGCCGATACGCCACCCGGCAGAGATTGCCGGAAAATTTCCCCACTTATGATTCACTCCGAACCGGGAAGATCCTTCGCGACGAAGAGAAGCTGTTAATAAATATTTTTCATCATAACTGTAAGTAATACGACCGAGAAAAGCGATCAGTTTATTGGAAGATTTGGAGCTGTTCATCTCGGCCTTCCCATTTTTCAGATATGTTCCGTTGGCCAAATTATTCCAAAGGAAAGCATCAGAAGAAAAGTCTTGATTTTTTGCGTCGAATCCTTCACTCACAAAGTCTTGATAGGTATATCCTCCCATTAAGTAGAATTTGTGTTTATCCATTTGTTTGAAATAGTCGGCAATCGCTTCAAATGTGCGTGCGGTATAATTGGAGGTCGATCTTTGTGCGATTCCTTTGGGTCTATCAACTCCGGATACGCTGTTAAATTCGGAAGTACTGGGATCGTAATAATGAGTCAGGTCCAAATCTTTTCTTAAAGCCCCCATTGTACTGAATTTCAAATCTCTAACAGGTTCTATGGAAATCCTTAAGTCGGCCATAATTCTATTGTATTCCGCACCACGCGTAAGATTATGGAGATATGCCACCGGGTTGAAATCGAATTCAGATGGATTTGCGGAATAACAAAAGGACCCGTCTTCATTGTAAACGGGGTATGTCGGGTTTCTGATTATTGCTTGTTCAAAAGCTTCATATTCAGTGAATTTTGATTTGATATTGGAATATGCCAGATTTGTATCGAATTTCAACCGGCCGTTCCAATTGGTTTGAGTAAGTGATATCCGGCCGTTTAAGGTTTCCCGATTGGTCGGGACGGAAACAATACCATCCTGATCTTTATAACTGACGGAAGCTCTGTAGGCGAGATCTTCGGAACCTCCGGAAATAGACAGATTATACATTTGGCTTAAAGGGGTTTTTATCATTTCATCGAACCAGTCTGTATTATATCCTTTATCGATAATCGGTTTGTTCTTCTCAACACTTACTTGCCAGTATTGGTTAGCAGTAAGGGATTCCAGCTTTTTTTCAATTGTTTCTGTGAATAACATCGCTTCAAAATCTACTTTTGCTTTTCCTCCTTTCCCTTTTTTGGTAGTTACCAGGATAACTCCGTTAGTTCCACGTGTACCGTAGATGGCTGCTGCTGACCCGTCCTTCAGAACATCGATCGATTCAATATCCTGAGGAGCAATAGTATTTAAGTCTCCATCAGGTACTCCATCGATGATTACAAGAGGAGTTTGACGTCCGTTTGCGGATGAAACACCCCGCAACTGAACTCCCAATCCGGAATTCGGATCATTACCATTCGTCCTTGTAATGGTTAATCCGGCCACCTTGCCTTCAACCAACTGAAGCGGGTTATTGTTGATAGCGCCTTTGTTAAATGCATCGGATTTGATACTGGATACAGAACCCGTCAAATCTTTTTTTCGTTGAGTACCATAACCGACAACTACAATTTCATCGAGTAACTGGAGATCTTCCTCCATTTTTACGTCAATCTTTGTTTTTCCTGCAACCGTAATTTCCAAGGTTCTGTAACTCAAATATGAAAAAACAAGTACTGAGTTGTTACCCGAAACATGAAGAGAGTAAAACCCGTCAATATTTGTTGTGGTACCTGTACCCGTATTTTTCACTGTAATACTTACTCCGACCATTGGTTCCCCGGTTTCATCAACAACATTTCCCGTAACGGTTTGTACTTGTTGTGAAAAAGCAGTGGATACATTTATCAATACAATTAATAATAGAAGTTTGAATCCCAA
>JAITTA010000281.1 GCA_031287395.1 Dysgonamonadaceae bacterium
CTGGCTGAAAAAGGCAATGGAAATCATGCTTACATTTATAACTTACAAGAGGCGAATAAAATTCTGGTTAACGAATTCGGAAGTACCATTCATACTGTGGCAAAGGACGTGAAATTGCAGATAGAATTCAATATAGCAAAAGTACAATCCTATCGGTTGATTGGTTACGAGACTCGTTTGTTGAATAAAGAAGATTTTAACGATGACACGAAAGATGCCGGGGAAATGGGAGCAGGGCATACGGTGACCGCGTTGTACGAAATAGTGCCTGTGGGCGTACACGAAACGGTTCCGGGTAGTGTCGATGATTTGAAATATCAAACGAACAAAAAAACGGTGGCCAAAACTATTTATCCTTATTTCCCTGATTTATTAACGGTTAAATTACGTTATAAGCTTCCGGATGAGGATAAAAGCAGTAAAATTGAAATTTCCCTGGTCGACAATGGTGGAAATAAGGTATCGAATGATTTCCGGTTTGCTGCTGCCGTAGCCATGTTCGGACAGTTGTTGCGCGATTCCGATTTTAAGGGTGATGCTACTTATGATAAGGTGATTGTGTTGGCAAAAGAGGGATTGAATAACGATGATCTCGGTTATCGCAGGGAATTTGTAAGATTGGTAGAAACAGTTAAAGGATTGGAAAAATAAATACCATTTCCGGTTCACGGTACACGGTTACGGGAAAAGAGAAATGCACGAAACCGTGTGCCGCGAGACCGAAAGGTTAATGGTGTGCAAATGCCGCTCTCCCTTTCTCGTAGATATTATTGCCTTTACAATCGATTGCAACGATTACGGGAAGATTTTTTACATGAAGTTTACGTACAGCCTCAGTTCCCAATTCATCAAAAGCGATGATTTCCGAGTTTTCTACACTTTGTCCCATCAGCGCTGCCGCACCGCCAATAGCTGCAAAATAAACGCCCGAATAGCGGATAATCGAGTCGATGACTTCCTGGTTGCGTAATCCTTTACCGATCATTACCCGAAGGCCTTCTTTCATCAGCGTAGGAGTATAAAGGTCCATCCGTCCGCTGGTCGTAGGGCCTACCGAACCGATTGGCCTGCCTGGTTTGGCAGGACAAGGACCGGCGTAATAAATCACCGCACCGGTGAAATCAAAAGGCATGGACTCGCCTTTTTCCAGCAATTCGCACATTTTTTTATGCGCGGCGTCCCGGGCGGTATAAACGGTGCCGGACAGGTAGACCATGTCTCCGGCATTTAATTTTTTTATCGTTTCATCCGTAAACGGAGTTGTCATTTCGATTCTGTCTTCCATAATATTTAATATTTCGGTATTTGACGGTTATAATTCGCCTTCGGCATGACGAGTTACATGACAACCGATATTGACGGATACCGGAAGTCCTGCAATGTGGGTGGCATAAGTCAGGATATGTACGCTCATCGCCGTTGTTGTTCCCCCGAATCCGGCCGGTCCGATACCGAGTGCATTGATAGACTCCAGAAGTTCGGCTTCCAATTCCGCTAACTGTGTATTCTCATTTATCTGTCCGACTGGGCGTAACAGAGCCTTTTTGCCAAGCAGGGCGCTTTTCTCCATGGTTCCTCCGATGCCTACTCCGACAATAATCGGAGGACAAGGATTGGCCCCCGCTTCCGACACGGTCTGAATTACAAAATCTTTGATGCCTTGTACGCCCTGGCTGGGTTTAAGCATTTTCAACCGGCTCATATTTTCACTGCCGAAACCTTTAGGAGCTACAATAATATGGAATTGATCTCCCGGTACCATTTCGTAATGAATGACTGCAGGAGTATTGTCTTTTGTATTTATTCGATTCAAAGGGTCTTTTACTACGGATTTTCGTAAATAGCCTTTTTCGTATCCTCTACGGACCCCTTCGTTGATAGCATCTTCTATGAATGCGCCTTCAACATGTACATTTTGTCCCATGGTTACAAAAACAACCGTCATTCCGGTATCTTGGCAGATAGGATCTCTTCCTTGCCGGGCAATATCCGCATTTTTAACCAGAGTATAAAGGATTTCGCGACCTAAAAGGGATTTTTCTTTTGGGACGCCGGTAGTCAAAAAGCGATAGATATCACCGGGCAGTTCACAATTGGATTTAATGCAGAGCTCTTCGACAAGTTCGGTTATATTTTCGGATTGTATTGTTCGCATGTTTCACAAGTTTTAATCATAGAATTTTTATAGTGATACTTCAGGGGGGTAAGAAAATTTCAGCGATTCGGTTGTCAGAAATCTTTTCTTTTCAGGAAATGCATCGTGTTCCAATTGCTGACATCGACATCCGGATTATTGGTAAAACTTCCGATAAGGCAATAAGTATTTGTTTTATAATCTTTTATCAATTTTTTGATAAAACAGAACTCTTTTACTTCCGAGGTATTACGGATATGGATACGAGGGCCTTTACAGGGAACCAGCCGATCTCCAATCAGGATATTATTCTCATCATAATAATTGATTATCAAGTTTTTATCCAATATTTCACGTACTTTTTTATACAGTCTGTCAAAATCGATTTCTACCTCTTCAAAAAACTTGAGTACAAATCCGTTCCGCATATCCGCATTGAAAAACATATCATCCGTGATACCAAACTCATCCGTCAGAAGAAGGATGGTTATATCCTCTACCGTATGAGCCATTTTACGATAATGAAGCGATTTGCTTACGATTTCGTGAATACTCTGAGGCAGCGGGCCGAACATGCTGGGACGGGTCACGATGATTTCTTCGCCGATACCGACAATCAGGTCTGCATTGATACCCAGGGCCGGATATAACAAATCAAAATGTTCGACGACTACTCTGCGACCTTTTGCCAGTATATGTTGAACAAACATCACAATCTCGTGCATTTGGGTAAATGCCATTTGAAAACGGGTATCGATATGATAGGAGGTAGCATCTTGGATATCCTCAAACAAGTCTCTGACCTGCATGATTTTGCGTGAATTAAGGGTGTCGTCGTCATTCGAGAGTTCAAGTCCGGGAAACATCCCCTTGATCAGAGAGGATTTTCCCGAACCGGCATCACCGATAATTCCTATCAGTTTATCGTTGTAGTACAGATGACGTTGGGATATCTGTTCCCCTAGAAACAACAAACTGTTTTTGTCACTGGGTGCGAAGTACTGTGAGAAAACCGAATATTCCTGGATGATATTACGCATCTGATAGTTGTGTTGACACTATAAATTGAATGTGTAATTCATCAGAGGCGAATGTTGTTGGGCTCCATAAACATCCGTTTCACCGAGAGATCCTGACGGAATAGGGCGTACAATTGTAATTTTAACAGCTTTTGCAGGATCGAAATACACCAGATTCATGATATTCGATTCGGGGATATTATACCGTTCGGCAAAAGCTTTTTCGCAAATTACCTTAGCTGCTTTGACCTTTTCATACAGATCAAAATCTTTGAAAATGATATCGAAAGTCAGTTCGTATGGGCCTGAATTCTTGCTTCTGATGACAGAGGCGACGTCTCTTAAACTATATTCCATGATAATTTATATTTTGGGTTATATCCCATTTACAAAGTTAATATATGTAATCGGAAAATGCAAGGCCGGATCTTCTACTTTCATCAGATGATAGATACTGAATTCATAAACTTCTCCCACTTTACAATCCGACGGAGAGAAAGGGAACGCCAGATTTCCGGCGGTAGATATTCTGCCTTCATATCCGAAATGAAGCATCGTACTGCGGGCAAATCCACAGATTGTATCGGCCTGTTCCTGTGTCGGAGCGACTGCTTCGATGACAATGCACAATTCGTGTGCAATGCGGTCGTCTATTCCCGGAAATAATCCCATGGTACCGTTTTTTCCGTAAATTTTAAAATCAAGAAAGAAGTCTTTGATGCCATAAGCCTCGAAGTTGTTGCGTACACGATCTTTCACGCTTTGAACAATCGAATCTATTTTTTCAATCATTACCGGATCTTTTGCTGCTGCAACCGAAATGGTTCTGTAGCCAACTTTTTTGACGCCTTCGAGTTTAATAAAATATTCCTCTGTCGGGATAAAGCGACTTCCGGATACTTTTACCATATTATCCGTAATTTGCTCAAAATTAGATTGATGCAAATCAATTGCACCGCCGGGTCCGGGCAATACATACGGGTTGCTTTTTTCGTAAAGCGTATGTGCCGCAACCGATAATGTAGTACATTTGCGGATAGGAGAGAGAGGTTCCAGTACAAAATCTTCTTGGTGCAAATAACCGAACATACAATCGCTACCGCTTCCGGGAACCGCCGCAATAGAAGCGCATTCAAGTATTTTTCCCATGTGGATGGCCAATCCCCGGTCGAATCCCAACTTGATAGCCAAAGCCGAAAATACGCAAGGATCATAAGCCCTTCCTGCAAGAATCACATCCGCTTTTTCGTCCAGAGCTTTGATAAAAGGTTCTTCTCCCATTTGAGCAACGATGCGTACGGTTTTTTCCAGATCGTCTTCCGTAAGTGGCGGAGCGGGATATAACGGGGTAATTTCCCCTTTTTTCATTTTCGCTCCGACCAGTTCCTTGTCCAGTTCCGATTCAATTACAGCCAATTTGAAAGAAAGATTTTTTTCTTTGGCTATTTCTTTGATTATTTGTAAGTTGAATTCTACGTGAGGTTTCCCTCCAGAACCTCCTGCAGAACCGATGATGACCGGAATATTTGCTTCAATAGCTGCCGGGATCATGATTTCAAGGTCGCGTTTCACAGAATTGTAGTCTGTGAATGATTTTCCTGCACCGAGATAGTAAGGGCCGGGATCGGTAGAACCGGCATCGACCGCAATGACATGCGGTTTACGCTTCATACCCTCTGTGAATGACTCTACCGGAAAGCCATAACCCAGAATTGCTGTGGCGGAAAGTACTCTTATTTCGTCCATAATATCTTTATCTTTTATAGTTTATCTTTTAATGCCATAATCCGTTGCATTTCATTGTAAACGATCATATAGCCTTCGTCCACGCCCATACCCGGTTTGGCCAAATATTGTACGGGCGAAGTTGCCATTGCAATATGGGCGCAAACTTCGGCCGAACGGTTCGTTTCGTTACAGGTTCCTCCCAAATAAGCTCCCATACCGTTTGCTTTGCAATAGAGAACAGCTTCTATGGTATTATTTATACCTCCAAGATCCGGAGTTTTTATTTGAGCCATGTGTCCTGCCTTACGTTGAGCAAAATCCCGGATATCTTCAAAGGTATTACACCATTCGTCGGCTACGATTTCAGCTCCGATTTCTTTTTCTTCCATGAATTTTCGAATCAGATGCAATCCTTCTATCTGGGCTTCTTTTTCACCCATATCCACAGGACCTTCCACCCGTAGATGGAATGGTTCGGCCCGTTTTTCCAAATCGCCGATGTATTCGGCAATTTTCTCAAAATCGTTGTTGAATACAAGCCCTAACGTACCATAAACATCGATATGGATTACAGGATTGTACGTTTCATAAGGTTTGAATTTCAGGATGCGGTCGCGTAACCATTCGATATAGGCCTGTATTTTTTCACCCTTTAATCCTGTTTTTTCTTCTACATGGTTGAACAGAGCGTGTGGGAGAACATCCGCTCCTTTCATGATCATTTTGTCGGCATTCAGATACCGGTCGTCTCCTGATTGAGAAAAAATGGGAATAACGGAATTCGAGATGCTTGTTCCGTATTCTTCGACGATAACCTCGGCCATCAATTTGGATGTACTCTTGGCAACGGCATCCAGACATGCTTGAGTTACACCATAACGAATCGCAGTGTGGTAGACTTTCCCTGTAGATGGACTGATTTTTTTGTCTACGATGTCTGCCATTTCTCTGAAAGTGGTAATTTCTTTTCCTTTATACAGGGGTGCAATTTCCTTTTCAATGACCGGAATAAAATCTTTAGCCAGAAACAAAGGATCGCGTCCGCCTGCTCCGGAATATTGCACCGCAGCGCAATCCCCATGAGCAACAGCACCGTTTTCAAGGATAAATAACACGGAAATGGACTCACCCGATTGTCTCACCGCCGTAAAACCATCCGTCATGGGTTTTCCTTCGTAGAAAGCCCCATCGTGTTTTGCTCCGGCCTTGATTGCCTTCTGATCGTCAAAGAAAAAACCCGTTTTTCCCTGGGCGCAAACAACATCAATAATTTTCATATTTATTTTATTATTAAAATATTTTAAAAACTATTCATAACATTTTTAAGGTATTGTAATTGTATTTGAATTATTTCACGCCATGAGGCCTCCCTACAAGAAAACCTTTTCCGATGGCATACACATCATCAATGACCATTTGGAAACTTACCGGCCGATTTTCATATTTGGCTCGTTCTTCCAACTTTTCTCTGTGGAAAGTTTTCAAATCGGACGTTAATGGGATGCTCCCTGTATCCAAAAAACGGACAGCTCCCGAATTATCGCGTGCGGGCATGATCTTCCCCGCATTGTATTTGCTTGGAGCAAAAGGAATATCGATCACTCCTGCCTCAAAAGCAGCCACGGTTCCGACAGCAACATCTCCCATTCCTAATTCTATTACACGGGACATGATACATTCCACTTCCTGTGTGATGATATTGGCTTCGGCAACAACTGCCGGTATATCGACAAAACTTTGAACCTGAAGCATAGACGCCAATTGTTTGGATGCTTTTAATCCGGAAGCATTTGCCTCTTTTGTTGGAACCCCCATGGCTTCATGAGGCGTTTTTACAATGACTTTTGTCGCTTTAGCTAAAACGGCCGCCGCCGCTCCCCATGAGATTACGGCGAATGATTTGGATTCGTCCTGTGGAAATCCGCCCATCCATTGATGGAATACAGTTGTAACGCGCACATCATGGAATCCGAACTGATCCAGGTATTTGCGCGTTGTTTGTTCCAATGAGCGAATCGCTGCCACATCCTGGATCATATTTCCGCATTGTCCGTAACCGACAGTAATATCTTTCACTCCTTGTGTAGCCGCCAGTAAAGCTTCGATGATGGCTACCGAATTGGAAATACAGGGAAGTACAAGTGTTCCGGTCAAAGGACCGAACGGTTCACGATTGATGGAAACGCCATTTTCTTCATAAATGCCGATTAAGCGATCGGTATATTGCCAATGAGCGATTGTTTTTTCCAGAGAATGGTTCTTTGAGTAAGGGATATTGTAGGAGATTCCCCCTCCCTCGTAAGAAGTAAATCCTCCGGCGATTGTAATTTCAGTTAACAAACGGGCGTCGGGAGTTCCGTGACGAACCTGTACCGGGCTTTTAAGGGAGGATGTAACCGTACGGCAGATACTTACACCATAATTAACGGCCGGAAATCCATTGAGCATGGAACGTCCGCTTTCTTTACTTTTTTCGATCCCGATTTGAGCTTCGTTGTAACGGTTGAGGCGGGTATAACTATCTATGGTGGTTGGTAAAAGATCGGCTTCGCCTTCTGTTTCCAGGTATTGCAACAATTTGATGTGCTCATCGTAGAGGGCAACTCCGGCACGCGGTTGAATCAAAGTTAAACCGTTTTCTTTCGCATACGCAAGTTTTGCTCCAAACCGTTTTTCTACGGGAATCTCTTTCTGATATCGGATGGCTTCTTCCAGACTCACATCCTTGCCTGTAGACCACTGTTCCACTACTTCCTCGCGTTCTGCCAGGAATTTGTCCATTGTTAATTTTTCGTTCTTGATTTCCATATCATTGCTAATCTTCCAATTATAAGTATAAATTAATTGTTATTATTAATATTTATTTCTTCTTTCATTAAATGAAGTGCTAAATCAGGATCTAACGTACCGATTAACCCCATTGAAGCAAATATATACTGTTTGTCCAATAAAATTTTCGGACTTTTAGGTCTCAGGGAATTCTTTTTATCCGGTTTGAAAAGGGCTCCTTTGAGAATTGCTTCATGGTGTGGATTGTTGATCAAAATACCTCCAATACCAATTATATAGGGAATCTCGGTCAGGTCTTTCCCTGTAATGGAAAAAATAATTCCCATGGGAGAATAAGCGCTCTCCATGATTCCACAATGTCTTTCCACTGCCAGTTCGATGGCGCTTCGAGCCAGTATTTCTTCCATTTGCAATTCACGACTTCCCGTTGCGGCAACGGCATCCGGGTTGGAAATGCAATGTGTTATCCATTGGAAAATATCCTGGGAGTCTATCCCGATTTCTTTTCCCAGACAATCCATATCAAGTTCATCTGCCAGAGAAGCCAAACTGTAACGCATTCCCAGATCACCTTCCACAGTACGCTTACTGAAAGGCTCCGGAAGTCCTTTGACCAGTACATTTTCAGCTATCGGCTTTCCTGAAGCCATAGAATAAACGTCCGTTGTCGCACCTCCCAAGTCGATGGCCATCAATTCTCCGATACCCGGACTGTTTTTGGTGCCTTTACTAAGCAATTCACAGGCATTCATCACGGCCAAAGGGGTAGGGATAATTTCTCCCGAAGCCATCTGTTGTACTTCCGATAGTCCTTTGGCATCCACGATTTTACGGATAAACACATCCCGAATGCATTGTTTGGCCGGTTCTATATTCAAATGATTGAAAACAGGCATTACATTGTCGGTGATAACATAATCTTTTCCCGATGATTTGAGGATTTCCTCCAATTCATAGGAAGCGCTTTTATTTCCTGCAACAATAATTGAAAAGTCCTGGTCGATCTCCGACAACCGGCGGGCATTGGCAATAATGACCTCTTTATTACCTCCGTCGGTACCGCCACATAGCAGAACTACGTCGGGGTTGATATCTTTAATTTCAATCTGTTCGGAATGCGATATTTCGAAAGAATAGGTTTTGACTACCTTTGCTCCGGCGCTGGAAGCCGCCAATTTGGCTGCTTTGGCTGTAAGTTCGGGTACCAATCCGAGAGCAACCATTTTAAGTCCGCCTCCTGCACTACTACAACATAAAATCCTGTCGTAATGTAATTTGCCAAGTTTTGTTTCGAGTTTTTTTAAAGCGCTATAGAAGCCATCCATGATATTTGTTTCAATGGTGGTAAAAGCACTGGATGTTGCCAGAATACGGAATTCTTCGGCATCAATGGCTGTCAATTTCGTATAAGTGCTTCCGAAATCGGCCGTAAGGTAAAACATAAACGAAAATTAACTTATAAATTGATGCAAATCTTCGATTGTCGTTTCCACTGAAGTTCCCGGAGGGTAAGCTTTGGTAAATCCCATAGCCTGGAATCGTTTTTCAACGTCGGCGAAGTCCTGCTTTCCAACTACCAAATTTCCTCCAACAAGCAGCACTATATTTTTTAATCCTGCTTCGTTGCATTTATCGCGCAGTCCGCTACAATCAATTTCTCCGTGTCCATACAAGGAAGAAACAACAATGGCATCTGCACTTGTTTCGAGAGCCGCATTAATAAACTCTTCCTGAGATACCATAACTCCCAGATTCACAACATTAAATCCTGCATCTTCCAGAGCATAGGCAAGTATCTTGTTGCCAACAGCGTGTACATCTGCTCCGATAACTCCAGTTACAATGGTTTTTCGTTTCATACGATAAATAATTTGTTTTTAAGAGTCGTGTCGTATGGAACTCGCATTATCATTTTCTTTCGTTTGACAAAAGTGAATGCTCGTTTCCTAAAATTAGTATTCTGAAATTCTCGGCAAAGTTACGTATTAAAAATGATTTATAATAAAATTTATCAAAAAAAATACATTGATACATTGACTTTTTGTTATCAAAATGTCTGAATAAATGCAAAAAAACGGTGAGTCTGAACATTTTTACCGTTTTTTCGTGCAATATTACTTGCAAATTGTTATTTTTAATCGCTTTTTAAATATATATTCCATTCCCTGTTTCTATAGTCACCGGATAAATTCCGTTATTCCATTTTGAAGTCTGAAGAGTGAATAAGGAAACTCCGGCGTTATATTTAACGTTCAATTTCCATCGATTTGTTAACCCTTTTTATTTAATTTATCCCCAAAAAAACTAACTTTGCATTTTAATTTTATAATCATTAAAATGTTATCATTTATTACCTGGACAGTCGATCCGGTTGCATTCACCATTCCCGGCTGGGGACTCGATGTGAGATGGTACGGTATTACTTTTGCCCTTGGATTTGCTTTGGGCAGTTACATTGTTTACCGGATGTGGAAACATGAAGGTCTTAATGAAGACTGGTTTGATAAACTATTTTTTTATGTCATTGTTGCCGCAACCGTAGGTGCCAGATTAGGACATTGTCTCTTTTATCATCCGGAACATTATCTTGCCAATCCGGTAGAAATATTAAGGTTTCGAGATGGCGGGTTGGCAAGTCATGGAGGAACAATAGGTATTATTATCGCTATCTGGTTATATTCCAAGTATGTAACTGGAAAAAGTATGCTCTGGACACTCGACCGTCTAGTGGTTCCGGTAGGATTTACAGCCGCCTTTATCCGCATGGGCAATCTGATGAATCATGAGATTTACGGGCATGAAACGACCGTACCGTGGGCATTCCGTTTTATTATAAATATTCCATACTGGAAGAGGGGTGTTTCTCCGTTCTTTTCTCTGCCGTCACATCCGACTCAAATTTATGAAGCTTTGTGTTACATTCTTACAGCCTGCGTCTGTATGTGGTTATATTGGAAAAAAGACGCCCAAAAGCGTCAGGGATTTATTTTCGGAGTTTTTCTGATCGGTATTTTCCTTTCCCGTTTTTTTCTGGAATTTTTGAAAAACAATCAGGAATCTTTCGAAGAAGGTTGGATCATCAATATGGGACAAATCCTCAGTATTCCGTTTATTATAGCCGGATTCCTGTTTGTTTACGGAGTAATGAGGAAAAATGCAGGGAGTTAAAAGGAGTTACAAGTAGTTACAAGTAGTTACAGGGAGTTGAAGTAAGGTAAAGTGAGTTAAAAAAAAGTTATAATAAGATGAAGAAAATTTTGCAAAATATTCTTTTAACTACCTGTAACTCCTTTTAACTACCTGTAACTACCTGAAAAATCAATAAAACAATAAATCATGTTAAAACCGATTGAAATTAAAAAAGACCTCTTTTATGTGGGTGTAAACGACCGTACAAAAGAATTGTTTGAAGGCCATTGGCCTCTGCCTAAAGGAGTTTCCTATAATTCATATTTATTAAAAGATGAAAAATGTGTCCTCTTTGATACGGTGGATATCTGTTATTCGGAGATTTTTTTTCGGAAATTGGAAAAAGCTTTGAACGGAAAAAAACTGGATTATCTGGTCATCAACCACATGGAACCCGATCATTCCGGTTCATTGGGATTATTGAGAAAACAATATCCGGACGTACAAATTATAGGAAATGCCCGTACACTCGACATGGTAAAAGGATATTATGGTATTGAAGAAGGAACAACCGCTGTTAAAGATGGAGATGAACTTTCCGTGGGCGCACACAATCTGAAGTTTTACTTGACTCCAATGGTCCATTGGCCGGAAACTATGATGACTTATGAAACTACTTGCGGGATTGTGTTTTCAGGTGATGCATTCGGTACTTTCGGCACATTGGACGGTGGAATAACGGACACTCAACTGAATCCCGGGAAATATTGGGAAGAAATGATTCGTTATTACTCCAATATTGTAGGAAAATATGGAAGCCCTGTGCAGAAAGCGTTGGCAAAACTTGGCGAACTGAATCTGAATACGATTTGTTCTACCCATGGGCCGGTCTGGACGATAAAAGAAAATATCCGGAAGGTAATAGCCTTGTATGATAAGTTGAGTCGTTATGAAGGAGATAATGGTGTTGTCATCGCTTATGGAAGCATGTATGGACACACCGAGCTCATGGCTGAAGCCATTGCCGCAGAACTGGCCGGGTTAGGAGTCAAGGATATTGTTCTTCATAACGTATCCAAACGGGATTTATCGTATGTTATTCGGGATATTTTTAAATATAAAGGCCTGATAATAGGTTCTCCTACTTATAATAATGAATTATTTCCCCAAGTGGAAGCCTTGATTTCAAAAATCCAAGGACGTGATATGAAAAACAGGATATTCGGTTATTTCGGTTCTTATACCTGGGCGGGAGCTGCCGTGAAACGACTTACTGCCTTTGCCGAAAGTTCGGGCTTTGAAATTGTCGGGAAACCGGTGGAAATGAAACAGGCGCCGACGGAAGCTACAATCGACGGTTGTATTGCATTGGCAAGAGCCATTGCGGAAAAGCTGTAATTCAAGCGTTTTTAAGTTATATGTCCGGCTTAAACACGACAAACTGATAATGTAAAACTTATAACTTAATCTGAATATGAAACGAGCATTAACCTTTGGCAAGCCAAGAGAAATTATATAACAATGTATAACAACGTATAACAA
>JAITTA010000316.1 GCA_031287395.1 Dysgonamonadaceae bacterium
TTTCCGTATATTTACCTAAACCTTCTACCGCAAGATTAAAAATACCACCCCACATTACTGAAGTACACAATCCGATCAGAACTAATAAAGCTGCATTAATAGGTACTTCTTCCAAGCCAAATCCTGCTGCACCTTTAAATACAGGCAGGAGGAAGGGGCTGGTAGGAGCGAATATAGCAGCCAAAGTGAGAACCAAACCAATAGAGGATGCTACACTTAACATGGATTTAGCGGAAACTTTACTTCCAATGGCGGCGCCAATAAGCCGTCCGATCAACATCAGGAACCAATAGGTCCCTGCAACGGAACCGGCAATAGCTTCCGCATTATTTTTTAATACGCCCAAATCGGGATTTTGCAACCATTTTTGCAATAAATTGGGAATACCGACTTCAACGCCAACGTATACGAAAATACCGATAGCGCCCAGAATAAAATGGCGGAACGATAACGCGCTGTATTGCGAAGATTGGGAAGAAAGTTGTTGTTTTTCCTTGTCTTTTTCGGGAATAGCAGTCAATATGATCACCAAGAAAGCGAAAGCAAAGATAGCTAAAGCGGTGTACATCAATGGGAATACATGGCTGATTTTGGCTTCTGCGATGGATGGGATCAAAATACCTGTTAAAATGATAACCGTTGTACCGCAAAGAGAATTGAAAGAACCTCCGATCTGAATCAATTGATTCCCTTTGTTTCCTCCGCCTCCGAGCGTATTCAACATGGGGTTTACCACTGTGTTAAGTAAACACATGGAAAAACCAGCTACAAGAGCGCCGGTTAAATAGACTCCGAATGCTGCAATTCCCGGAATTATTCCGGAGATTGTTTGAATACCGACACCTATAAAACCAACGGTAATAGCAATAAGGGCTGTTTTTTTGTAACCGAGCCTCTGAAGCAGATTACCTGCAGGATAACCCATAATCGCATAAGCAATAAAATTGGCAAATACACCAAGTGTACCCATCCAGTTGGGTATTTCAATCCCCTGAGATTTGAAATCATACTTTAAAATATCTCCCATGGGGGAGGCCAGATTTGTTACGAATGAGATCATCCCGAAAAGGAAAATCATCACGATGATTGGTAACAAATAGTTTTGTTTTTTCTGCTGAACCATAATAAATTGTGTTTTAAATTTATAATATTTTATTAAGATTATTTGACGGAAAAACGATAAATCGTCTGGGAATGGAATGTTTCTCCCGGTCGCAGGACGACCGTGGGGTATTCTGGTTTATTGATGCTATCCGGATAATGTTGTGTCTCTAAGCAGAATGCCGAACGCATCGGATAGCGTTTTCCTTCTTTAGCCTCGAATTCGCCGGTCATCCAGTTGCCGGTATAAAGCTGAACTCCCGGTTCGGTAGTGTAGGTTTCCATTTCGATGCCTGTTTTAGGTGAAATCGATTTGGCGCAAAGCGATAATTCATTCCCTTTTTTATTAAGAACGTAAGTATGATCGTATCCTTTACCGAAGATCAATTGTTGAAAATCATCATGGATACGGGATCCTATTTCATGGAACTCCCGGAAATCCATCGGAGTTCCTTCCACCTTTTCCGGCTTTCCGTATGGTATTGCCGTATCGTCGGTCGGAAGGTAGGTATCCGCATTGATTTGCAACAGGTGATCGCCGATGTATTCATCTCCCGCTCCCGACAGATTGAAATAGGAATGGTTGGTCAGATTGACAATCGTTGCCTTGTCTGTCGTTGCTTTGTAGTCGATTTGAACGGTGTTATCGTCGGTTAATGTATAGGTGATCCGAGTAGTCAGATTTCCGGGATAACCCTCTTCTCCGTCTTGGGATAAGTAGGAAAGTTCAATGGTTTGAGAGTCGGTTTGTCTGGCATCCCAAACCACGGCGTTGAATCCTTTCAGCCCTCCGTGCAGGTTATTCGGGCCATTGTTTACGGCAAGCGTGTATTCCTGTCCGTCCAGAGTGAATTTGCCTTTGGCGATGCGGTTTCCGGTACGTCCGCATACTCCGCCGAAATAAGGTTCCTGCGATTTCAGGTATTCGTCGATTGAATCATGACCCAATACCACATCAACCGGTTTGCCGTTTTTATCGGGAACATAGAGGGATACGATTTTTGCACCGTAGTTGGTAACGGCCATTTCAAGACCGTTTTTGTTCGACAGAATAAACAATTCGACCTGTTTTTCATCAACTGTTTTGTAGAAGTCTTCTTTTTTTATTCCACCCAGAGTTATGTTTTTATTCATACTTGAATTATGGTATAGTTTATGAGATTAACTCTATTTGTTTTTCAATGTGCAAATATATAATTATTTAATGAAAGAAATAAAAGAAATGAAAGAAATAAAGAAAATTAGGTAAAAGAAATCAGAATTTATTTGTAAAAAACATCAAAATGAGCATTTACCATAATGTAGGTACAAGACAATGGAACCAAGCAATTCAGTTGCAGGCTTTAAGTGCCATTTTTGACTTATTGTACCGAAATTCACAAAAAATATCGTATTTTCGCAGTGAAATTACAATCCGTTAGCCTGAAAGGAGGAAATTATGGGAAACAAAAGATTTTTGTTAGAAAAGTTCGGCATAGCGTTGATATCGGGAACAATGTTTGGAGGACTGATCGCATTTGAGCATCAATGAAAAAGATTCTTTTACTTACCGACTTTTCAAGCGGGTACAGTCGTAGCTTATTGAGAGGCATTGTCCGTTATTCTAATGAACAAGGGCCTTGGATGTTTTATCGTATGCCGCAATATTATCGTGAATTATATGGAGACGATGGTGTGGTGCGTTGGGCTAAAAACTGGAAAGCCGATGCGATTATAGCCCAGTTGGAAAATGTGGATTTGGACAAGCTTAACGAGTTGGGAATTCCGATTATTATTCAAAATTACAAAGAAAGGGCAAATAAAATATGTAATATCACCGGTGATTATTTCGGAACCGGTGAAATGGCTGCCGGATTTTTTCTCAACAGGGGCTTTTCGAATTTCGCATATTATGGGTTTAAAGATATGGTATGGTCGCGTGAACGGGCTGATGGTTTCAGAAGTAAAGTGGAAAAACACGGTTATACTGTATCGATGTTGAACAACGACAGTCATGGAACCGAACAATGGTCGTTTGACCTTAATGTTTTGCGTGACTGGCTTATGTCATTACCTAAGCCGGTGGCACTCTTTACCTGCGACGATTACTTCGCATTACAGATTACGGAGACCTGCAAAATTTATAATATTGCTGTTCCTGAAGATATTGCTGTATTAGGTGTGGATAACGACGAATTACTCTGTAATATTTCGTACCCTCCTTTATCGTCGATAGTGCTGGATGTGGAAACCGGAGGATATATGGCTGCAGAACGGCTCCATCAATTAATGAATCACGAAATCACAGAGACATTCGATATCGTGATTCCTCCAACACGGATAGAGTCACGACAGTCAACCGAGAAATATGCCGTTGATGACAAGTATATTTTGAAAGTAATCGAATATATCAAGGCTAATTATGCCCGGGATATTTCTATTAAAGATATTGTCCGTTCCGTACCACTTTCACGACGTGTTCTTGAAAAAAGATTCAAGGGAAAAATAGGAATCTCTCTGTATCAATATTTATTACAATATAGAATCGAATTGTTTTCCGACCTTTTAATCAAAACAGACAAACCTTTGGCCGATCTGGCTTTAATGTGCGGATTCGACGATTATAAAAATGTAGTTCGTGTTTTCCGTAAATATAAAAAAATAACCCCGTTACAATACCGGAATCAATATAGAGAAGTGGTCACTAACCTTCAAAAATAGTGACGTTTTTTGAGAATAAATATTCGTAATTTGAGAATATCCGACTTCTGTATGTTCTTGATTATTTAAATACTACGTGATTAAAATTCCAATAGATAGTATTTCCTGGCTGTTAATTGTTTCTTTTTTGAAAAAATAATAAAAAAGACGCTTTTTGAGTATTATATTTCGGAAATTTTCCATCTGAGTTCTTTGAAATCGGCGTTACTTTACTGCGTAATTTAAAACTTGAATTTATGAGGAACCATTTTTTATTTTTTTGTTTGTTGTGCTTTACACAACCTGTGACGGTTCAGGAAATAAAGGCTCAGCAAGTAATGTTGGATTCCATTGGTCAAAAAGTCTTGTTGTTATACGATGCTAAGTCTCCGGAATATCTCACCGGAGCCGTATCGTATATTTCGGGAGATGAAATTGCCAATGTTCCCGGAATAAATCGGGCAAATACGCTTTCAGGACGTCTGACAGGCTTTTCTTGCTACAATCTTGATGGAGTTCCGGGTTATGAAAATTCAACCCTGAGGATACGGGGTGTGCATACATTTTCCGATAACAGAAATCCTTTGATACTGATTGACGGAAGGATTGACGATATAAATTCGTTGGATCCTTATGATATTGAAAGTGTGGTTGTATTGAAAGATGCTGCTTCTACCGCTATGTACGGTTTACGTTCGACCAATGGTATTATTTTGGTTAATACCAAAAAAGGAAAAGAAGGGAAGATAAAAGTGAATTTCAATATGGAAACTTCTTTTTCTCAACCGACACGTTTGCCGAAATATTTGGATTCATATCAGTATGCAACTCTATACAATGAAGCGCAGCGAAATGATGATCCTAATGCTATCCCGCGTTATGACAACGAAGCATTGGAGGCATACCGTACAAGAAGTAATCCGTATAAATATCCTGACGTGAATTGGGTTGATGAATTCCTGAAAACAAATTATACATTGACGCGGGCGAATATCAATGTAA
>JAITTA010000319.1 GCA_031287395.1 Dysgonamonadaceae bacterium
CAACGTTTGTATGAATTGATATGGAAACGTACCATTGCATCGCAAATGGCTGATGCCGAACTGGAACGTACCACTGTAACGATTGCAATAAGCAACAGCCGGGATAAATTCCAGACAACAGGGGAAGTCATTAAATTCGATGGATTTCTCCGGGTTTATATGGAGAGTCACGATGACGAAAATACCGATGAGAATACGGATTCTATTATTCCGCCTTTGAAGGTCAATGAAAAACTGAGACTGGATCAGGCTTCAGCGCAGGAACGCTTGTCTCAACGGCCGTTCCGGTATTCCGAAGCCAGCCTCGTACGCCAACTCGAAGAATTGGGTATCGGACGTCCTTCTACTTATGCCCCTACTATTTCTACCATACAGAACAGAGGATATGTAATCAAAGGAAATAAGGATGGCGAGGAACGTGATTTTACCACGTTGACTTTGAAAAAAGGAAAAATCACGACCAATGTTAAGAAAGAAATGGTTGGCGCTGATAAGAGTAAGTTGATGCCTACGGATACCGGATTGGTAGTGAATGATTTTCTTACGGAACAATTTCCGGAAGTTCTGGATTATGGTTTTACGGCCAGTGTCGAGAAAGAACTGGATAAAGTTGCCGATGGAGACCTGAAATGGACGGATACCATCGATAAATTTTATAAAATGTTCCATCCGATAGTAGAAGCTGCATCCAAAGCAAAAACAGAACATAAAGTCGGAGAACGGGTTCTGGGAACAGACCCGAAGACAAGAAAACAGGTTTCCGTTAAAATCGGGCGTTATGGTCCATTCGTACAGGTCGGTTCTGCCGAAGATGTGGAAAAACCGCTTTTTGCATCTTTAATGAAGGATCAATCCATTGAAACAATCGGCCTCGAGGATGCTCTGAAGTTGTTTGAATTGCCGCGTCTGGTCGGGGAAATAAACGGTGAATCCGTTATCGCTGCTGTCGGACGATTCGGCCCTTTCTTGAAATATAACAATACATTTACTACAATACCGAAGCAATACAGCCCTATTTCCATCTCGATCGAAGAGGCCGAACAATTGATTAACGAAAAGAAGGAAAAAGAAGCTCAAAAAGTGATCCGGACTTTTGAACAGGAGCCTAAACTTCAGGTTCTCAACGGACGTTTCGGTCCTTATATCTCATACAACAAAGAAAATTATAAGATTCCTAAAGGAACGGATCCGGCTGCATTATCGTACGAAGATTGTATGAAAATTATTGAAGAAGCGCCGGAAAAGAAGAAAACGACGTCTAAAAGTAAAACGAAAGGGAAAAAGTAATCTTTTCCCTGGTTGCCGCTGTCTCATTGGCAAGGACAAATGTTGCCAACGCCTTGAAAATTTTCGTTGCCAGATAGGTGCGTAATTCTTGGTCTATGCTTCTTTTATTCAAATGTTCAACTTTCACAAGTTGAAGAGAATAATTTTTGAGTTCTAAAATTATTGTTGTATACTTGTGAAATAATTTTATTGTAAATTAGTAAGTTATAAAACTTCCGAAAGTTGAATAAATTATTTTTGCATGAAAAAGATACTGTTACTGGTATTTTCTGTATTAACCTCTTCACTATTCGCTCAGAAAGAAAGGTTTATTCGTATAAACCCTGGGGATACCACGTTACTAAATTTGTCGTTGGTTGAGAAAATGGTGACTCCTATTCCCTTAAACAAGGACATAAGCTCTATACAGTTTAGATATTTGATGGGTAAATATCTGTATGTGTGCGGGTTGCGTTCCATTTCAAGATTCGATACTTCAGGGAATTTTATAAACAGTGTAAATGTTGATACTTTTATTACATGTATGGTTTGCGATACTGTTAAAAATGAAATATATGCCGCTACATGTAAGAATATTATAGAACATTACGATTATACCCTTAAAAAAAAGAAAACCTATCCGGTACGGTATCATCCTGAAAATATTTTCTTTTATAAAAACAAACTTTGGATACAGTCTTGCTTTTCCGACGAGGACAGTATTTCCTCTTCCACCTATAAGGTTCCCGCTCTCACTTACAAAATTTCCAGGCTGAACATGGTAACCGGTAATGAAGTATTTATACCATTTGAGCATAAGGATTATCCCTTACCGGAAGATAAAGCTAAGGTTGCATCCGAATGTACTTTTTCCGTTTATAACAACGAGGTCGTTTTTGCCTTTCATACCGACACTGTTATTTACAAAATTAAAAACGATAAAATATCCCCAATCATCCGTTGGACTATTTTACCGATAGACAGGCAAGTTAATAAAGTAAACCCAATATATACATCAAAGGGATTTATCGGGGACTATCTCTACATTAATTATTATATGTGCACTCCGTCGGGGACTATTTCCCGATATACCTACATTGAAGATACAAAAACAGGGAAAAAATACAATCTTATGGAAAACAATCTAATAAACGATATAATTGATGGCAAAATATTTTTTAATAAGCATACGGATAATTTTTATAATTTAAGCAAAGCGGCAAACAAAATAAAAACATCGGATGGTCCGGTGATTTTTATTATAAAAACAAAACAATAAAAACGCCATGAGGACTTTGTTGAAAATATCATTTATATACGCCGTTATCATTGCTTTAATGTCGTGCAGTTCAGAAGACAAGTCCGGATTTCTTACGATACCGGTCGACTCCGATGAAGAAACCTCTCTTAAATTATCGGAAATTACGGATGGCAGCATTGAAGCAATAGAACTCGAACTTACGGATCAAAGCCTTGTCGGGGAACGAATAACACGTGTTCTTTGCGGTAAAGATTATATCATTATTTGCGAACGAAAATCAATTATGCAGTTTGACAAAACCGGAAAATTTATCCGAAAAATTGCCTCCGTCGGCCAGGGACCGGGAGAATTTACCAGTATAGGTGATATAACGATGGATTCTAAAAATAAAAAAATATTTATAAAAACCAATGCAGGTAAGATGATGAGCTATGATTTTGACGGTAATTTTATCAGGGAATCCTCTAATGAACACTACAGGGAACATACAAAATGCCTTAATTATATAAATAATAAATTACTGTATCTCTCGGAAACAGGCGTTAAAGACGAAAGTGAAACGAGGAATTTGATTTCTTTGTATACGATAGATTCTAATTTGTTAAAAACAGACAGTGTAAATGTGAGGAGTTTTGTTCATAATGGTTTCTGGATACATCCTTTTATCGATTTTATAACATACGATGGGAAAAATACTTATTTGTATTATTCCGATATTTCAACAAATCCCGTTGTATTGGATACATTGTACCGAATAAAGGATAAACAACTTATTCCGTACCTGAATTTAAATTTTAAGAATAGAGGGTTGTCTGTCGGTGGCGGAAAAGATATCTACCTGTTTAATATATACAGGAGTTCCCGTTATATATTTGCGATTTATAATAATGAGTTGAAGAATCCGGAAGATACTCCTGATAAATTTAGCTCATTCTGTTACGATACAAAGACAGGAAAGGGATATAACATGCAGGGCGGTTATTTCGACGATATCCATACAGGAAAGAAAGTCAGAATCCGTCCGTTTCATTCCGACTCCAACAAGTTCTATTATTTATATACTGAAATAGATGAGAATACGGTCGAAGAACCTAACCCGACATTGTATATCGGTGAGTTGAAAAGGTAAATATCTTATTTGTAATGATTCAAAATAACTATTGCATTATCGGATGTTTTTTCCGACCTTTGTGCCTTGATATTTGAATCGTATTGAATAATGAAGCTTTCCGACCTCAGAACGGGTGAAAAAGGAATTATTGTGAAGGTGACCGGACGCGGAGCTTTCCGCAAGCGGATCATAGAAATGGGTTTTATCAGGGGAAAGGCGGTGGAGGTAATACTCAACGCTCCTTTGAAAGACCCGATTAAATACCGTGTCATGGGGTATGAGGTTTCTCTTCGCAGAAGTGAAGCCGATTTGGTGGAAATCGTTTCGGAAGATTCTATTGAGAAAGAATTGAATGGAAACACTCCGCTAACCATCGATAGTAAGCAACTCCGTGAAATAGCCGAAGAACGAAGTAAAACCATTAATGTCGCTTTGGTAGGTAATCCCAATTCCGGGAAAACTTCTCTTTTTAACATAGCTTCCGGAGCTCACGAACGGGTGGGTAATTACAGTGGGGTGACTGTCGATGCCAGGGAAGGGAAATTCAAACACAAGGGCTATACTTTTAAATTGTACGATTTACCTGGAACATATTCGTTGTCGGCTTATTCTCCGGAAGAACTTTATGTCAGGCAACAGGTCAACAACGAACATCCTGATGTGATTATTAATGTGGTTGCGGCTTCTAATCTTGAACGGAATCTTTATCTGACCACTCAGTTAATCGACATGGATTCCAACGTGGTCATCGCTTTGAATATGTATGACGAGTTGGAAAAATCCGGGGCAAAATTCGATTATGAATCCCTGTCGCGGATGATTGGGATTCCCATTGTTCCCACTGTCGGAAAAACGGGTAAAGGTGTAGCCGAACTATTTGACAAGATTATTGAGGTATATGAGGGTGAATGTGAAATATCACGTCATATACATATCAATTACGGAGAAGAACTGGAATCCGGAATTTCCCAGGTCAAAAGTATATTGAAAGGGGACAATAGTATTGGAAAGGACCGGTCGAAACGATATATCAGCTTAAAACTACTTGAAGGGGATCGGGAAATAGAAACGGAAGCCCGCAAATTACCATGCTGGGATAAGCTTTTTGAAGTGAGGGATGTACAGGTAAAATCTCTTTCGAAAGAAATGAAGGAAGACTTGGAAACCTCATTTACCAATGCCCGTTATGGTTTTATAGATGGGGCTTTAAGGCAGACCTATACCGACGGACCTGCCGATACGATGAAAACAACCCGGATGATTGACGCGTTGGTAACCCATAAGGTCTGGGGATATCCCGTTTTCTTTTTGTTTATGTTCCTGATGTTTGAATTCACTTTCATCCTGGGCGATTATCCGATGCAATGGATTGAATGGTGTGTCGGAAAATTTTCCGGATTTATCGGAAATAATATGTCTGAAGGACCTCTGAAAGATATGCTTACCGGAGGAATTATAGGTGGGGTCGGGAGCGTGATCGTTTTTTTGCCCAACATTGTGATTCTATACATGTTCATTTCTTTTATGGAAGATTCCGGTTATATGGCCCGGGCTGCGTTTATTATGGACAAGTTCATGCAAAAGATGGGATTACACGGGAAATCGTTTATCCCCTTGGTGATGGGTTTTGGCTGTAATGTTCCTGCAATTATGAGTACACGTACGATTGAAAGCCGTAATGCCCGATTACTCACAATGTTAGTGAATCCTCTCATGTCGTGTTCGGCTCGTTTGCCGGTTTATCTGCTTTTTGCCGGAGCTTTTTTTGGAAAGCAGGGGGGAATTGCATTGTTCGGACTGTATGTTACCGGTATATTATTAGCGATCCTGATGTCCCGGATTTTTAAAAAATTTCTTGTCAGGGGGGAAGATCTCCCGTTCGTTATGGAGTTACCGCCTTATCGTATGCCGACAGCCAAAGCCATTTTTCGTCACATGTGGGATAAATCATCGCAGTATTTACGGAAAATGGGAGGAATTATACTCGTTGCTTCCATTATTATCTGGTTTTTGGAATATTTTCCGCAAGATGAAGAACGGAATGCGAGATATGATTCGCAGATAGCTGCAATTGAGCAACAGTATAAAAGCCAGCCGGACAGAGAAGAAGAGATGCGAAATCTGATCCTGGATATTGAGCAGACCAAACGTATGGAACATCAGAAAAATTCATATATCGGAAAGATTGGCCGTTTCTCTGAGCCTTTGGTACGTCCATTGGGATTTGACTGGAAGATCAGTGTGAGCCTGCTTTCCGGAATGGCGGCTAAAGAAATTGTAGTAAGTACTTTAGCTGTACTTTATGTGGGAGACGGAGATAATACGGATGCTTTGAAGGACCGTCTTGTCAAAGAAAAACAGGAAGATGGCAGTCCTGCTTTTACACCTCTGATTGCCGTTAGTCTATTACTTTTTGTATTGATTTATTTTCCGTGTATCGCAACGGTTGTAGCGATTAAGAATGAATCGGGATCATGGAAATGGGCGGCTTTTGTAGTCTGTTATACCACAGTGCTTGCCTGGATCGTTAGTTTTTTGGTTTATCAAACCGGAGCATTGTTTATTTAAATTGTTATTGGCAATGTTTTTGTGTTGTTTCAATTATTAATTATCAGTTATTATGTGGCAATTTGTTATAGTTTATACAATCGGAATCCTGGTAGCAGCGCTCTTGCTGTATCGGATTTACCGGTTTTTCTTCGTGAAGCGGGGACGTCCGAATCCTTGTGCCGGCTGTTCAGGCTGTGCATTGGCAGAACATTTAAAATAATTTTTTATTTTTTTTCGCCTTTTTCTTGTTTTTAATAAAAAATGCATATCTTTGTGTCGTTCAAAATAGAAAAAATGAAACAATTGATAAATAATTTTTGGTGGTGGCGCTTACAACTTCAACAAGTCGTGAGGAGCTAAGCCTGTATTATTTAATATAAAGGATATATTTGAAAAAGGCCTGTCGTACTCACGACAGGCCTTTTTCTTTTTTCACACAGGAATTCGCAAAATAAAGGATAAATTTAACAAATGAAAAAAATAAAATGAATTACGATGTAGATGAAAATGGATATTACGGTCGGTTCGGAGGCGCTTATATTCCTGAAATATTGTACGGGAATGTGGAACGGCTCAGGAACACTTACCTGAATACAATGAGGGAACCCTCGTTTCAGGAAGAATACAATGGCCTGCTGCGTGATTATGCAGGCCGTCCGACTTCATTGTACTTTGCCGGAAGGTTGTCGGAGAAATATGGAACAAAAATTTACCTGAAAAGGGAAGACTTGAACCATACGGGCGCTCATAAGATTACTAATTCGTTGGGTCAGGTGTTGCTTGCCCGGAAAATGGGGAAAAATCGTATTATTGCAGAGACCGGGGCCGGGCAACATGGGGTGGCTACGGCCACTGTTTGTGCCCTGTTCGGTATGGAGTGCCATGTGTATATGGGAAAACTCGATGTGGAACGGCAACATCTGAATGTACAAAAAATGCGGATGCTGGGTGCTGAAGTGGTTCCCGTAACCAGTGGAAATATGACCTTGAAAGATGCCACGAATGAAGCTATCCGGGATTGGTGTTGTCATCCGTCCGATACTTTTTACGTGATAGGTTCGACTATCGGGCCGCATCCTTACCCGGATATGGTTGCTCGTTTCCAGTCGGTCATCAGTGACGAAATCCGGCGCCAGTTGATGGAAAAGGAAGGGCGTGATTATCCCGATTATCTGTTGGCCTGTGTGGGTGGAGGAAGTAATGCCGCCGGGGCATTTTATCATTATCTGGATAATGGCAATGTTCGGTTCCTGGTTGCAGAGGCTGCCGGAAAGGGGATTGATACGGGAATGTCGGCTGCTACGATTCGGTTAGGAAGAGAAGGAATTATTCACGGTTGCCGTACATTGATTATGCAGGATGAAGACGGGCAAATAGAAGAGCCTTACTCTATCTCTGCCGGGCTGGATTATCCGGGAATCGGACCCATACATGCCTGTATGGCTGAAGACGGACGCTCAAGGGTATTTGCGGTTACAGATGAAGAAGCGCTGGATGCCGCTTTTGAATTGACGGCTTTGGAAGGGATTATTCCTGCTTTGGAAAGCTCCCACGCTTTGAGTATCCTCCAAAAGCAGGCATTCAAACCAGATGATGTGGTCGTAATCAATTTATCCGGTCGTGGAGATAAAGATATGTCCACTTATGTAAAGTTTATTCAATAAAACAAGATACATATGAAACGAGCATGCAAAACTTGCACCCAAGCGCATGAATATGACGCGAGTTCCATATGATCTTTAAAAATAAAATGATGTACATATGAAAATAATTACTGTTTCAAGAACAATGTTGGCTGATTTACAGACGCCTGTTGGTATTTATCTGAAGATAAGGGATTTGTATCCCGAGTCTGTGTTGCTGGAAAGTTCCGATTATCACGGAGGAGAGTCCAGTTATTCTTTTGTAGGAGTCCAACCGTTGGCTCGCTTTATTGTACAGGATAATTCCGTTTCGGAAGTTTATCCCGACGGACGGAATATTGTTTCTCCTCTTTTGGATGAAAAGACGGTTCCGGACAGATTCAATCATTTTATTCGGGAATTTCGTGTGGATGAAAATGCAAAGAAACAACCTTTCAATGGATTTTTCGGTTATACATCTTACGATGCGGTCCGGTATTTTGAAAATGTGAATTTGAAGGATACGGTCGACGATAATTCTTCTATTCCGGATATGTACTATATTCTGTATAAATATGTGATTGTGGTCAATCATTTCAGAAATGAATTAACTATTGTTGAGAACAGGACGGAAGACCGGAAAAGTGAAATGGAATATCTGGTTGAGTTATTAAATAGCCGGAATTTTGCTTCTTACGATTTTGAAGCGAAAGGGGAAGAAATTTCTCCTATTTCGGATCATGATTATATGGAAATGGTCAGGAAAGGAATACACCACTGTAAACGTGGAGATACTTTTCAGATTGTTCTTTCGAGGCGGTTCCGTCAGTCTTTTTCGGGAGATGATTTCAAGGTGTATCGCGCTCTGAGATCCATAAATCCTTCTCCGTATTTGTTCTATTTTGATTTCGGTTCGTTTCGTATTTTTGGTTCTTCTCCGGAAACACATCTTAAAACCAACGAAGGAAGGGCTTATATCGACCCGATTGCAGGAACTTTTCGACGAACCGGCGATGATGAGAAAGATCGTTTATTGGTACAGGAACTGCTGAAAGATCCGAAAGAAAATGCAGAACATGTCATGTTGGTGGATTTGGCCCGGAATGACCTCAGCCGCAATTGTACCGGTGTAAGATTGGATATTTATAAGAAAATACAATTCTATTCCCATGTGATCCATATGGTTTCTACCGTGAGTGGGGAAATCATGCCTGGAACGAATCCTGTCAGGTTATATGCCGACACTTTCCCTGCCGGAACATTATCCGGTGCGCCGAAAATAAAAGCCATGCAATTGATAAGTGATATAGAGTCGCATGGACGTGGATTTTATGGCGGTTGTATCGGGTATATCGGACTGGACGGGGAAATAAACCAGGCCATTACAATTCGTGCATTCCTGAGTAAAAACAATACATTGTATTACCAGGCGGGTGCAGGTATCGTATCAAAATCTGTTCCTGAAAAAGAATTGCAGGAAGTAAATCATAAGTTGGGCGCTTTAAAACAAGCAATAAGCCTGGCGGTAAAATTGAATAACGTCTAACAATGTCTAACAACAATGAAAATATTAATACTCGATAATTACGACTCATTCACCTATAATCTGGTGCACTTGGTCAGGGAATTTGGATACGATGCATCTGTTTTCCGTAATGATAAAATAGATTTGAAAGATATATCAGTTTATGATAAAATTTTGTTGTCGCCGGGACCCGGGATTCCGGAGGAAGCGGGGATTTTATTGGCGTTGATCAGGGAATATGCTCCGGCAAAGAGTATATTGGGAGTTTGTTTAGGACACCAGGCGATTGCAGAGTGCTTTGGAGCGACTTTAGTCAATTTGGATACGGTATATCACGGAGTTTCCAGTAAGATGGGAGTGGTTGCGTCGGATTATATTTTTGAGGGTATTCCAAAAACTTTTGAGGCAGGTAGGTACCATTCGTGGGCCGTAAAGAATACGGCATTTCCGGATGAGTTGCAAGTTACGGCCTTATCGGAAGATGGTGAAATAATGGCATTGAAACATAGTGAATACGATGTACACGGCGTACAGTTTCATCCGGAATCGGTTTTAACTCCCGAAGGAGCAAAAATAATCAGTAATTTTTTAAAAAGATAGTAAATGAAAGAGATATTATACCGGCTTTTTGATCATCAATATTTGAGTAAAGAAGAGGCTAAAGAGGTACTTACCGATATAGCGGCAGGAAAATTCAACGATTCCCAGATTGCCGCATTCGTTTCCGTGTATCTGATGAGGAGTATCACTCTTGAAGAATTGAGCGGATTCAGGGAAGCATTGTTGGAAATGTGTATTCCTGCCGGGTTATCGGACTATGATGTGATCGATATTGTAGGTACCGGAGGCGATAATAAAAATACATTCAATATTTCTACGGCGAGTTGTTTCGTACTGGCCGGTGCAGGATATAAAGTGGTGAAGCATGGAAATTACGGAGCGACTTCTATCAGCGGCGCTTCGAATGTGATGGAATCTCATGGCGTGAAATTTACTGCGGATAGAAATGTCTTGTTGAAGTCTGTCGAAGAATCCAATATCGCTTTTTTACATGCTCCCTTGTTCAATCCTGCCTTGAAGAATGTTGCCGGAGTACGCAGGCAATTAGGCGTAAGAACTTTCTTCAATGTTTTGGGTCCATTGGTAAATCCGGTTCAACCTAAAAATAATATGTTGGGCGTTTTTAATTTGCGTATGGGACGTTTGTATTATTACATGTACCAGCAATTGGGCGGTAATTTCTCCGTGGTGCATAGCCTGGATGGTTACGACGAAATCTCTTTGACAGGGGAATTCAAAGTCATTACGCCATTGGAAGAACGGATCTACACTCCGGAACAATTGGGATTTTCCCGTTTACGGGAACAGGATCTTTCTGCCGGGAATTCGGTGGAAGACGCGGCCGTTATTTTTGATAATGTATTGAAAGACAAGGCGACGGAAGCTCAAAAGAAAGTTGTAACCGTAAATTCGGCTTTTGCTATCAGGACTTTATCTCCCGGATTATCGATAGAAGAATGCATTGATATCGCTAAAACTTCCATTGAGCGTGGAAACGCGTTGGACGCATTTAAAAAATTTTTGAAAATCAATGGAGTATAATTTCCCTCTACGTTCAGTTTCAATTTTCAATTTTCAATTTTCTCATGGATATTTTAGAAAAAATAATAGCGCAAAAACGGATTCTGTTGCATCAATACAAGCAGGTTGTGAGCCTGGATCTATTGGAGAGCCTCATTTCCCGGAATAAAACTCGGAGGTCTTTGAAAGAGGCTTTGTTAAAAGCGGAAGTTCCCATTATTTCGGAGTTTAAACGAAAATCGCCATCCAAGGGTTTTATTAAGGAAGACGCCCGTGTTGCAGAAATTATTCCGGGATATGTACAGGCAGGTGCAGCCGGCATTTCCGTACTTACCGACGAGCCTTTTTTCGGAGGGAATATTTCGGATATGAAGCAGGCCCGTGAATTAACGGATATTCCTTTGCTGATGAAAGATTTTATGATTGACGAATACCAGTTATACGTTGCTAAGGCTATCGGCGTCGATGTCGTTTTATTGATAGCGGCAGCCCTTACGGTACAGCAAACGGAACGCCTGGCTCGCAAAGCAAAGGAATTGCAACTGGAAGTTTTATTGGAGTTGCACGACGAAAGCGAGTTGAATCATGTAAATGATTCGATCGATATGATCGGTATCAATAATCGTAATCTGAAAACGTTTTCGGTTGATATCGATGCTTCTATCCGGTTGGCAGATAAACTTCCATCCGGTTTTGTTAAAATCTCCGAGAGTGGAATTTCCATTCCGGAAACGGTTGTGAAGTTGATGGATGCAGGATTCCAGGGATTCCTGATGGGGGAGAACTTCATGAAAACCCCTTGTCCGGGAGAGGAATTGGCCGGTTTTATCCGGCAAGTGAAAGAATTGCGTAAAAAGATACGATAACCGGTTTATGAAGATTAAGGTCTGCGGGATGAAATATCCCGGCAATATCAAAGAATTATCGGCTTTACAGCCCGATTATATGGGGTTTATCTTCTATGAAAAGTCCAAACGTTATGCCGGCGACCTGGATCCGGATATTCTTTTATCCTTACCCGGAACAATCGGAAAAACAGGCGTTTTTGTCAATGAAGATCCTGATCGCATTATAAAAAATACTAAAAAGTTTTTTATAAAAACGATTCAATTACACGGAGAAGAAACTCCCGACCTTTGCCGGTATTTGAAGAAAACCGGATTGGAAGTGATCAAGGCGATCCCTGTTTTGAACGAAGGCGATGTGCAACAAGCATACTTGTATGTCCATTGTTGCGATTATCTTTTGTTTGATACAAAAACTCCCTTACATGGAGGTTCCGGAGAACAATACGACTGGAAAATACTGGAAAATTACAAGGGTGAAACCCCGTTTTTCTTAAGTGGGGGTATCGGGATGGAGGATATCCCCCGGATTTTGTCATTTTGTCATCCTGGATTTTATGGGGTGGATGTCAATAGTAAGTTTGAAGAGGATGGTATTTCAAAGAATACCTTCTTATTGAATGATTTTATTGGCCGGTTGCGGCATTGATATTTTAAAAACAGTTTAAATAAATATAATGAACAGAATACAACAACTTTTTCAGCAGCGTAAAAAAAACATATTATCGGTCTTTTTTACAGCAGGGTATCCTCGTCTCAATGATACCGCAGGTATTATGATTGAATTGCAAAAGAACGGAATCGAATTGTTGGAGATTGGGATCCCGTTTTCGGATCCGATGGCGGATGGTCCGGTTATTCAGGAAAGCAGTACGGTTGCCATCAAAAATGGAATGACCTTGAGGAAACTTTTCGAACAATTACAGGGTATTCGGACAGAAATTTCCATTCCTTTGGTCATGATGGGATACCTGAATCCGATCATGCAGTTCGGTTTTGAAAATTTTTGTAAAAAATGTTCGGAAGCCGGTGTCGATGGAATGATTATTCCGGATTTACCATTGAAGGATTATATGGAATCGTACAAGCCAACGGCAGACAAATATGATTTGAAGGTCATCATGCTTATCACTCCTGAAACCTCGGAAGAACGCATCCGGCTAATCGATTCGAATACCGACGGGTTTATTTATATGGTTTCGTCGGCATCTACTACCGGCGCCCAGCAATCTTTCGATACCGGAAAACAGGAATATTTCCGGAGGATTCGTTCCATGGGGTTAAAAAACCCGTTAGTAATCGGATTTGGAATTTCAAATAAGGCAACCCTCCAAGCTGCTCATGAAAACGCACAAGGGGCGATTATCGGGAGCAAATTCGTAAAATTGTTGGCTACGGAAGACAATATTACGTCGGCGGTGAACCGGTTGTTGGAGGATCTGAAAACGGCATAACAACCATTGGAACCAGTGCCAATCCTGCTGAGATCGAATCATACTATCGTCAAGGCAAAGAATGGATAAAAAAGAAAACCTCTCAGCCTGAATTGGATTTATTTGGCGAACGTGCCTATCTTGTTGTGATATTACAATCTAGAATCATTCTAAATTACTAAAAGACTGTTATTTTTTATCCAGAAGGGATTTCAAGAATTCAATTTGCTCATCTTTCGATGCGATAAGTTTTTCATAAACCTCTTTGTTTTCTTGATGCAGATGTTTTACTACATATCCGATACTTCCTTCATAATTGTTTTGGTGAACAACCTGACCACCAATATCGCTAAAAAAATCTTTGGGCGTCGTATCCAAAATTTTCATCAATTCATCCAGATATTTTGCCCAAGCATAACTCTCGCCTGTTTCTATTTTTTGATAGGCAGATCGTGTAATATTTAATTTGTCGGCCATTTCAGTCTGATTAATGCCTTTGGCCGTACGCAGTTTTCGTAGTTTCTCCGTTATTTCCCTGTTCATCATTTCTGCAATTTTGCCATAAAAATAATATATTTTTTGAATAAAAACTATCAATAGCGTATAATTGGTTGAAAATCAACTAATATTATACACAAAATATTTCTACAAATGCCACTTTTTCGATGCAGTTTATCTTGAATTTTCATTATACTTTTATAGCGTAATTTTTCGGCAAAAGAAATAATATATTAATATTTAATATTAACTTTTAAAATTCAAAAACATGAAAAATTTAGATTTGAACGCTTATGGCGTATGCGAAATGAGTCGGCAGGAATTGTTGACCGAAAGCGGGGGTATGGTGCCTCCTCCCTTTATGGAGGCTCCAATGGGGCAATTAGGTGAGTGGATATATAATGAATTTGAGTTAACCTGGAAATGGGTGATGGGGGATTTAGTGCCTCCCTCTATAGCGTAATTATATCCGGATTGGTTACATGGTTCCAAAGTTGGTT
>JAITTA010000070.1 GCA_031287395.1 Dysgonamonadaceae bacterium
TGAAATCCTTAATCCTGGTAACCAAAATTTACGAAAAAAAAGAACGTATCGTCCGTTCGGAAATGCTTCCTAAAATTGCATTATCCGGAAACTACATCATTACGAACCCGAATATGTTCAACGGTTTCCGGAATGAATTTGCCGGAATGTGGAATGTCGGTGTGATTGTTAACGTTCCGATTTTCCATTGGGGTGAACGCTTTCATAAATTAAATGCGGCAAAATCGGAAACCCGTATTAAAAAACTGGAATTTGAAGAAACAAAAGAAAAAATCGAATTGCAGGTAAACCAATCAGCATTCAAAATGAGCGAAGCTCAAAGAAAATTAATTGCAGCCACTAAAAACATAGAAAGTGCCGAAGAAAACCTTCGTTACGCCACCTTAGGGTTCGAAGAAGGAGTCATCCCCGTTTCCAATGTAATGGAAGCACATACTGCATGGTTACAAGCCAAATCGGAACTGATAGATTCCCAGATAGAATACAAGTTGAGTATCGTATATTTAAACAAAGCTATCGGAAACACAAGTTATAATTGATCAATAAAACAGAATATGGAACGCAATAAAGTAAAAGAGATACGGTCGAGGAATATGTTACTGGCATTTATCGTATTGATTGCCGTCATTGTTGTAGTAGCTCTCGCCGGTTATTTCATCTTAAAACCTTCGGACGATATTATTCAGGGACAGGTGGAAACGACAGAAATCCGGATATCCGGAAAAATTCCGGGTCGTATTCTTGAATATCGGGTAAAGGAAGGCCAGAAAGTAAATCAAGGAGATACATTGGTCATACTCGATAGTCCGGAAATATACGCTAAACTGTTACAGGCCCAAGCAGCCGAAGACGCTGCCGCAGCACAAAACAGGAAAGCCATTAAGGGCACCCGGGAAGAACAAATCAATTCGGCTTATCAGATGTGGCAAAAAGCCAAAGCCGGAGCGGGTATTGCAGAGACCTCATACAAACGGGTACAGAATCTGTTCAATAAGGGAGTGATGTCCGCTCAGAAACGAGATGAAGCGGAAGCCAATTGCCAGGCTATGGTAGCGACTGAGAAAGCGGCCCGTCTGCAATATGAGATGGCTGTAAACGGAGCTGAAAAAGAAGATAAAAGTGCAGCTGAAGCATTGGTCAATCGCGCAAAAGGCGCTGTTGCCGAAGTAGAATCATATCTCAAAGAAACCTGCCTCCTCTCTCCTATCAACGGAGAAATTTCGGAAATTTTCCCCGAAAGAGGAGAATTAGTGGGTGCAGGGGCTCCTATAATGAATATTCAGGACCGGGAAGATGCCTGGGTTTTATTCAATGTCCGGGAAGATTTCTTACAAAAACTCCAACCCGGTTCGGAAATCACAGGATTTGTTCCTGCACTGAACAAAAAAACCCGTTTAAAAATCATCCATTTAAAAGATATGGGATCATATGCCGTGTGGAAAGCGACGAAAACCACCGGACAATATGATTTGAAAACTTTCGAAGTCAAAGCCGTACCTACAGAACCTATAACAGGTATTTATGCCGGAATGTCGGTAATAATCAATAAGTAAGTATGTATTCATTCGAAAAACATATTGGGAGTTGTATCAGAGTAGCAAAACGAGAAACAAAACGCTTATTTTCCAATAAAATATACGTTTTTTGTATTTTCATTGTTCCTCTCTTTTCTCTGTTCTTCTTTCTAAGCCTGATGCATGAAGGATTACCGGCCGATTTACCTTTGGCTCTGGTCGACCTGGACAATAGCCCGTCCTCCAGAAATCTGGCCCGGCAACTGGACGCTTTCGAAGGAACTCAAATCGTCCTGCGTACATCCGACTTCTCCAAAGCCCGGGAAAACATGCAACAAGGAAAGATATACGGAATTCTCCTGATACCCGATAATTTTTCAAAGGATGCAGTTTCAGGCAAACAGCCGAAACTCTCTTTTTATACAAATAATTCTTACCTGATTGCAGGTTCATTATTATTCAAAGACTTAAAAACAGTGTCGGTACTGGCTTCAGCGGCAGTAGGACTGCAAACAGGCCGTGCCAAAGGATATACCGACAATCAGATTACAACTCAAATACAACCGATTCTCATAGATACACACCTTATCGGAAACCCTTGGCTGAATTATTCCGTTTACCTTAATAATGTTATCCTACCGGGCATTCTACAACTAATGATTTTTTGTGTCACCGTTTACAGTATTGGGATTGAAATTAAAGAACATAGTAAACGAAAGTGGTTGAGAGCAGGCGATTACTCGATTTTAACCAGCCTGGTAGGAAAACTCCTTCCACAGACCATTCTCTTTTTAATCAGCGGATTGGTCATATACGTGGCACTCTACGGAATGATGGGTTTCCCATTCAACGGCAGCATTTTTTCCATGTTATTGCTGTTATTTTTATTTGTAATCTCCAGCCAGGCATTCGGAGTACTGATGATCGGAATCCTGCCGACTTTACGCCTTGGTCTCAGTTTTGCCTGCATCTGGGGAATGATATCATTTTCTATATCGGGTTTTTCGTTCCCGGTCAATGCCATGTACCCGTTTGTACAAGCTGTCAGTAACCTGTTTCCCCTCAGGCATTATTTCCTGATTTATGTAGACCAGGCCCTGAATGGAAGAGGAATGTTATATAGCTGGGAACATTATATCGCTCTGGCTGCGTTCCTGATTTTACCTGTTCTGGTATTGAAACCGTTAAAATTTGCCATGAGACACGTGAAATACGAACTTTAGGAGGACGAATGAAACAAAATATAAAGAATA
>JAITTA010000174.1 GCA_031287395.1 Dysgonamonadaceae bacterium
AGATAATCCGAGACCATGCCCTTTAGATACTTCCTGATTTTTATAAAAACGGCGAAAAACAGTATCAGCATCAAGATGTTGATTATCGCCGGTATTGGCAACAATCATCTCTTTATCCGTGAGGGTGAGGTTGATGCAACCCTGCGGATGATTATAACGAATAGCATTCGTGAGCAGATTGTTGAGCAGGCTCACAAACAATACCTTGTTCGCTTTCAACATACAATTATCCTGTATATCGGAATGGAAGTCCAATTCGTCATCCTCAATCATCATAGATATATTGGGAAGAACATCTTGTATCAATTGGCTTACATTTATCAACTCGTCTGCGGTCTGATTGCAGTTTTCAATCTTAGCTAAAAGAAGCAGATTATTGTTCAGTCGTGCCAGATGGCTTACATTAGAATAAATGGAAGATATGATTTCGGATTGTTCTTCTGTCAGGTCGGGACGTTGGATCAGCATATCCAATTGGCTCTGCATAATGGCAAGCGGGGTATGTAATTCGTGCGAGGCATTCTCCGTAAATTCTTTTTGCGACTGAAAAATGGAAATGCTATTCTTTATCATTTTTTCTAACGAACTATTCAGGCGGATAAATTCGCTGACATTGGTTTTCTGAAATTGAGGAGTAACACCTTTGTCAATAGAAAAATCTTCCAATGTATCAAGCGTTTGATAAAAGGGCTTCCATAAACGTTTTGAAACAACTTGTAGAACAAGTATCAAATAAACTATAATAAATATTAGTGTAACTGCATATTGCGTTGTTAGAAGCTGACCGATTTCTTCATCCATTTTTTCCAATGTATCATTACGCTGTTGCTGCAACCGGCGAAGTTCTTCCATATCTATTTTTTGTACCCTTTGTTCTTCCGGTGGTAACTTGGCATATTTCTCTACTTGAAGTAGCCAGTCCTCCCATTCATCCATGATGAAATACTGATAGTCTTCCACCTTATTCTCCAAACTTTGATGAGAAATATACATAATTACAACTGCTGCCACTATAAAGGGAAGAAGTACCTTCCATAACAATGATTTTGACTTTTTCTCTTTCATTCCGTTTCCCATTTATATCCCACACCATATACATTCTTCACATAATTGGGGCATCCCACTTTCTCCAACTTGCTTTTCAGATTCTTCACATGCGCATAGACGAAATCATGATTGGAGAGCATATCAGCCATGTCGCCGGAAAGATGTTCGGCTAAAGCTGATTTTGAGATAACCCTATTTTTATTCCCTATCAGGAAAAGGAGCAAATCGTATTCTGATTTTGTCAGAATAACCTGCTGTTCCTTGACAGTGACAGTTTTGGAAAGTAAATCAATAGAAATTTCTCCAGTCTTAACTGTATTGTTACTTCCGAAATTTTTCCTTCGTATAACTGCATAAATACGCATGCTAAGTTCCGAAAGGTGAAAAGGCTTAGGCAGATAATCATCGGCTCCTATCTGTAATCCGTTTAGTTTATCTTCAAGCGAACCTTTGGCGGAGATAATAATAACGCTTTCTTTTTTATTCTGCCGTTTCAGTTCTTGCAGAATTTCCAAGCCATCTTTTCCGGCAAGCATCAAATCAAGAAGGATACAGTCGTAGGAGTAGAGTGTGATCTTTTCTACTGCTTCATTATAGGTATAAGCACACTCGCACACATAGTTTTCTTCCGAAAGATAATTTTTAATATTCTCGGATAGCTTCCGTTCGTCTTCTATGATTAATATTTTCATTGCCTATGTTGTTATTTGATTGAAAATCATATATAAGTCGTCTAAATTATAACGCAAAAGTAGGAGCTAATTTTGTAGACATTTTGAATATTCATGATTATTAATAACCTTGTTAGTTGTGATAAGCTATTTCGATTGTTCTGAATATCTTATCCATATTGAGACTTCTGGCTGATGAGTTGAAAAATCTCTGTATAAGAAAAAGATATGGAACATTTTCAGGATTTTAACCGCTTGTGGTTTGAGTTTCTTTCTTTCCATAATATTATTGATTTTCGAGATTTTCATATATCTTATTCAACATATCCCATAAAAGAGTTTTATATTCATCGTCTATACCTTGCAATGCTTTGTCAGTGACTTCCTGAGCGATAGTCAAAACGCGTGGCATCAGTTCATGACCTTCGTTCGTTACACAAATCGAGTTTTTAAGTGTCCTGACCTGAGTACGTATCACAAGCCCTTTTTGTTCAAGATTGTCTACCGTACGTTTTATGGCAGCCGCATCTTTGGAAAGTAGCTTTGCGATTTCAAGTTGACTCAACCCATCGTTAAAAAAGAGGCAGCGCAACACAACAAACTGTGAGTGTGGCAAGTCAATGCCTTTCTTTTTTAAGGTACTATTCATATTGGCTGCCATCGAATTTGATGCCCGCGATAACAAAAATCCTAAAGTCGGCTTATCTTCTTTCATGGATACAAATATATATAATTATATTGATTAGTCAATATAATTATGAAATTACCCTCATTTCGGCTACGACAACCCCCAAGCTACAAACATAGGGACTAACTTTAAAAGATTGTGATTCAATACAGTTGGATATTTGAACCCAAGTTTATGAGGACAAATTGGGGTCAATGGTAGTCAGAGCTGCCAACAAAAATGAATATTCGTATTGGATTAATAGATAGTGGTATAAATACAAATCACTCAATAATAAAAGAAGAAAATGTCATTAACGGATGGAAAGGAAATTATAATGATTATAATGAAGCAGATATCGAATTTTTATTTATATTTGTACTCTTTCATGAATGACTTAGAGAACTATTTATGACGGAAAATTTATTATTGTTGGAGGGGTCAGCTTCCAGGGAGGAAAAATACCGGCATTTGTTACCCCAAGTTAAAGCATTGGTGTCCGGAGAGAATGATTTAGTTGCAAAAATGGCCAATATTTCAGCAGCATTGAAGCAAACGTTTGATTTTTTTTGGGTTGGGTTCTATATCGTTAAAGGGAAAGAGTTGGTACTTGGCCCGTTTCAGGGACCGGTTGCCTGTACCCGGATCAAATTCGGAAAAGGAGTTTGCGGAAAGGCCTGGAAAGATGAAATGCCGATCGTTGTGCCTGATGTCGAGGATTTCCCCGGTCATATTGCCTGTAATAGCGAATCGAAATCGGAGATTGTGGTTCCTGTATTGAAACAAAAAGAGGTTGTTGCTGTGTTGGATGTTGACAGTGATTCATTGAATGATTTTGGTAACACGGATGCATTCTATCTGGGAAAAATAACAGATTTATTATTTGAGAATTGAGAACGAGTTTCATACGAAAAATCATTCTCAATTCTCAATTTTCAATTCTCAATGATTGATATTCGGTTGTTGCAATCCGTATCCTTTTTTAGCATTTTCCCGTTTCAGTAAAAGTGCAAAAAAGATGGATAAAGCTCCAAAACAGGCAAATACAAGCATTGGAAGAGTATAATTGTATTGTGTCACGGTAATTACATTTCCGTCGATGACTTTTTCCATGGTACCGGTGATACAGTATTTGTCAAGAAGGTAACCGATTAACATCGGAACTCCCATCAACCCCCAATTTTGTACCCAGAAAGTAATGGAATAAGCAGTGCCTAAACGTTTCTCAGGAATAATTTTTGCTACCGATGGCCACATCGCGGACGGAACCAGGGAAAAAGCTATTCCCAGCAACATCACCAGTGCAATTGCGATGTATAAATTATTCAGGGAAGGAATCGAAAATAATAAGTGTACACCAAGAAGAATAACCGATCCGATGACCATAATAGTGGCTCCTTTTCCTTTTTTATCGTATAACCCTCCGAAGAAAGGAGTGAGGAACAGTGCGGTCAACGGTAGTAATGCCGGAATATAACCTGCGAATTCATCCGATATACCGAATTTTTGTACAATCAGGTTCGTAGCGTATTTGATGAAAGGAAAAACAGCCGAATAAAATAAAACACAAAGGATTGTGATGTACCAGAATGCTTTTACCTTGGTAATCTTTACAATATCGCTTAAACGGAATTTTTCATCTTCCGTTACGGAATCATTTTCACCCCCCTTTTCTTTATCCAGTTTTTTATCATACATGATGAATGCGGTGAATGCCAGTAAACCAACGCACAATAAAAACATAGCCAGAATAACCGGGGCGCTGATGTTTCCCGTAAGCCGGACGAGAGGTACCGGGGTAAACATTGCCAGAGCCGTACCAATACGTCCGGTAGTGGTATTCAAACCAATAGCCAAGGCCATTTCTTTTCCTTTAAACCATCGGATTACCGCTTTATTCGCAGTAATTCCGAACATTTCACAACCGACACCGAAGACGGCAAATCCGAGTCCTGCAACCAGGGCCTGTTTCGATGCAGAAAAGAGTTCCAGATTAAAAATATGGATATTCACCAATTCTCTGCTTACGTGTCCGGAAATCGCCCAGTATTTGATTCCGGCGCCCAGGAGCATAATCGTAATTGCCAATATACCCGTGAAACGGATTCCCAGTTTGTCGAGGATCATTCCGGCAATAATCAGCATAAACAGGAAGACATTGAACCATCCGTATCCTCCCGTATAAATGCCGTAGTCGGTTGCACCCCAATTTAATGCTATTTCAAGCCGTTCCTGCAGGGGAGCCATGGCATCGGTCAGATAATAACTGCAAAGCATCGTGAATGATACTAAGCATAGAGCGGTCCAGCGTCCCCAGCGGGAGTCTCTCAGAGAAATTTTAATTTGTTCCATTTACATTGATTTTTGTTATTGATTCATTGATTTTAAAGCATCTGCTACAATGAAGGTGCTACCCCCTACAAAGATAAAATCTTTTTCTCCCGCAGCCGATTTTGCTGCAGAAATAGCTTCTCCGACAGTAGGATAGTCGTTCCCTTTTAATCCGTATTCTCCGGCTTTGATTTTCAGTTGACCACGATCCAATGCTCGTGGAATCGAGGCTTGAGTGAAATAATAATTGGCCTTCCGGGGTAAAAGTTGAAGTACGGCGTCAATATCTTTGTCGTTGACCATTCCGATGACAATATGAAGTTTTTCATATATTTCTGATTGTAATTGTTGCACAATATATTTTATTCCGGCTTCATTGTGTCCGATATCAAGAACTATTTTCGGGTTTGTTTGTATAATTTGCCAGCGTCCAAGCAATCCGGTATTTTCCACAACTTTTTCAAAACCTGATTTTACGGCTTCAACCGGAATTTTGTAACCTGATTTTTTAAGTTCATCTATTGCCGTCAATACGGTTGTCGCATTTTTTTCCTGGGCATATCCGCCCAATTCACCTGTAATTGTTCCATAATTTTTCGTTTCAAACTGCCATTTACCAGAGGAGAGAAGTCTTGCGGAAGATACCGGTTGAATTTCTTCTGCAAAATAAATCCTATTCCGGTTACCATGGACCTGATCTACCGTTTCCAGAAATACTTTTTTGGTTTCTTCTGTTGTTTCTCCGATAACCACCGGGATTCCGGACTTGATAATTCCTGCTTTTTCCTTTGCTATTGCAGTCAAAGTGTCTCCCAATAATGCGACATGGTCGAAACTGATATTGGTAATAATGCTTAAATCGGGACGGATGATATTTGTACAATCCAATCGTCCTCCGAGACCAACTTCGACGACTGCAACATCGACTTTTTTTTCAGCGAAATATTGAAAAGCCAAAGCTGTTGTCAATTCAAAAAAAGAGGCATTCATCTCCTCGATAAAATCTTTATAATCAGCGACAAAATCAATGACAAAACGTTCTTCTATCGGCTCTCCATTTATTTTAACTCTTTCTTTAAAGTCTATTAAATGTGGCGAAGTATATAAACCTGCCCTGTATCCCGATTGTTTTAATATTGAAGTGATAAGATGAGATGTTGAACCCTTGCCATTGGTTCCTGCTACATGTATTGTGCGGATATTTCTGTGTGGATGATTTAGTATGGAATCAATGGCATAACTGTTTTCCAGTCCCTCTTTATAGGCTTTTGTTCCCACTTGTTGGAACAGAGGAGCTGTGTCATACAAATATCGGATCGTTTCTTTGTAGTTCATCCTGATTTTTTGATACAGCGACAAAAATACAAATTTTCTTTTTATTTTGCTAAATTTGAGCTTACAGAAGATTCATTGGGCACAAAAGCAAAGTCGACGATCTCTTTTCCTGTATGATAAGTATGTAATTGGGTAAAGTCTTCGGTCGTCACAACAGGCATATCCATACAAATGATATCTCCGTTTTGCGTGCCGATAAGCAATTTATTAAAATACGGATGCGCAGTGGGATTTACCGTCTTCGTTGTTGCTCCCGGTTCGGGGAGATAAAGGGCGGTAACCGGTGAATCGGATGTGTAAACCGGCTGTAACCGGTGTCGGTCGCAATCATAGCGATAGACTCTGTTTCGTCCGGTATCGGTGAAAAATATGTAGGGATACGAACCGAACATGGGGTCGCACCAACCGATGAGAAGCATGTTGTGGCCCCATGTCGATGCCGAATCGTTTGCTTGTGCAAGTTCAACAAAATCGAGCAACGAAGCCGACATGCTTTTCTTGTTGTAGTTGCCTTCGCATGCAAACGTCAGAAGGTAAATTTTTCCGTTGTCCTTTTTCTTAAGCATAGCCGCTACTTTTGTCGACGTAACGTCGTAAAAGTAGGCATTGTGAAGGTCGAGATAGTAGAGCGTGAATCCGAGCATTTCATATTCCGATAGATTGTTAAGTTCGGGAAATGCCAGCGCTCCTGTCGGTGACAAGTCACCGGGTTTGTATCCTTTGAGGTTGGGCGCCCCTTTCGAGGCATTGTCTGAACCGTTTTCTG
>JAITTA010000187.1 GCA_031287395.1 Dysgonamonadaceae bacterium
GTGAAAACAAGTTATCACGGATAGTTGTCATCAGCTCTGCAGCGATGTTAACTCCATCGTCTTTATGACATTCCTTCAGTACCGTAACCCAGGAAGGGTTATACTTGTAGAAATCCGCAAATAAGTTACCTTGTGCTTGCCGGTATTCGTGTTCCCAAGTTTTAAGAACATACATCGGCGGATTATTGGTTGCCCAATTATTGATTTCATCAAACAATTTGCCTTTGGTCAACAAATCCTCTTTCGATTTAATAAAAATGCTGTTGGGACTATGTGGACGAAGCAATTCAGATTCCGTAAGTTTACTCTCTACACTAGTTTCATCTTCGTTTGTAAAGATAAAAATGGGTACCAACATTTTTTCTTGAACCTTTTTGAGAAAATCAATACTCGAATCTAACAATGATGTAGGCAACGTTACATCAGAGATTCCATTTTCACATTGTGTCTCATTAGGCGTGAGTTTCCAGTCCAAAAGGATAAAGGAAATACCGTGAAGATGCTCAATGATATCTGTATCAGGCAATTCTTTTAATTTCAAACAAGGGATTTTACCGGTTTCAATTTGTAAGATTAAATTATCAATCCCATCCGGTTCACTACCAATCTGGTCATCAATGATAACGGCAATTCCCTGATACAGATGAAGGTTATTATCTGTCGACATCTTCTCCCTCCGAGTAAAAACGGATGACAAAATTAGCTCCAGAAAGAAATTTTTCAGATTTGCTTTCTGCGAGACGAATGGAATAATCGTCTTTGGAAAGTAATTGTCTTGCAATATATAAACCTAAACCACGTCCATCCTCGCCTTTTCCCGTATAAAATGGTTCGAAAATATAGGGAACATCTTCTTTGGGAATCCCTATTCCATTGTCCGAAAAATACAACGTTGTTTCATCACCATTGAGGCAAACTTCTATTTTTCTATCTTGTAGTTCATCATTTTTCCAGTAAATTGCATTATCAAACAAATTGATAAAAACTTGCAAAAGTACCGCATCCGTTGTCTTAACTACCAACGGAGAACCAATTTCTTTAATGTTGCATCTAATCTTGCTTTTTTCGATTTGTCTTTTATAAATATTATGTACCTTGTCTAGGGCTTCTCTGACGCGAATATTTTTACGTCTTTGCCGCGATGAACGAAAAATTTGCTGGACATCTTTCAATGTCGAATCAACGAATGAAAGCATTCCACGTAACGTTGTAAGACGCGTATTTAAGTCCTGCGTATCAACCGAATCTTTTTGGGTATCGTTAATTAAATCATCATTTAACGTTAATGCTTTCCGCATTATCATTGTAATATCGTGTGAAGCCGTTTCAACAGACAACCCTACTCCTGCAAGTTGTTCGGTTGTCTCGGCACGCCGTACAAGATATTCTCTTTCTCGCTTGTATTCTTCCTCTGTGTCCTTGAGTAGTTTTAACGCGTTTGGTTTCTTTTCTTCTATCGCTTTTTGAGCGGCTTGAAAAGCGGTTTCGACCTGCCGTTGATTAAAAATATCCTGTGCTTTAATTGTGTTTTGATTCTTTTCAAATTCTGCCCGAAACTGCTGAAAATCATTCCGTCTAATGTAAGCAAGGAAAGAACGTAATAAACCGGTAAAATCAGATGTCGCATTTCCTGTTTCTATTAGCCCTTCCCGATTGGTTTTATCCTGTAAATGCGGATTATCCTTTTGCGTAATGCCAATATATCCGACAACTTGGTCATTGCTGAACGTGCTACCTGCGGAAATTGTACCTCTGGCAACATCTATTTGAAGCCAGTCATCATCAGGATTTCCATAGGGATAAACCCGAACTCCATCTCGATATAAATAGATTCGATGGCTTTTCAGTAGATCTGTTTCCAATTTTTTGTCTATTTTGTATCTTGGTGAAGTATTCGCGGAAAAATCAAAAATATAAAAGGAGAATGTGAATGAACCACATTCAATTGGTCGGTCTATACCGCTTGGAAATGATTTTTTATACAGCGAAAGTTTTTGAAAATCAGAATCATCTAAAAAAAGTTTTAGCTCTTTGGGGTGTCCACCGCCTTTAGTTATAGAGTAGGCAAAATACGGTTTATTTTTATCAATGAATTTCCCTTCGACATAAAAAAGGTGTTTCTCTTCAAGAAGAACCTTAACGTCGTTTAAAGATGAATCGCTCGAAAAAATCTGATTTTCTGGGCAAAACCGAACGACAAAATCTTGTTTTTGTAATTTTTCATTTTGAAAAAAAACCGGCGGAGTCATACGATTGACATCCTTAATAACATCGTTAATTTTTTTCTGATTCCACGCTCCTCTGATATGTTCAATTTCAATCCGTGTCCCTGAATTATTTTTGTACTTTCCGAATAGAGTCTGACCTGCAAACGTTTTTGGAAAACGTTTTGTTACGGATGCCGTTAACTCATCAAGAAAAAGTGATTGGTCTTTTATACCAGCGGAAAAATCTTCATCGTAATCGGAGAAATCAAGTACAACAACACTTTCTTTCGTATCGTTCTGGGTATAGGTTGTAATCGTAATTTTTTTCCCTAACTTCAGAGCGGCAAAGCGTCCGATACCTTTTTCGCCCTGCATTACCCGACCTAATGTCGTTTGCGGCTTCTTTTCTTTTCGTCTTTTTTTTTCAGGTGTTGCCGGATTGAGAAAATGTTCCAAAATGGTCTTTTCTGTCATTCCACAACCATTGTCTTCAATGATGATTTTGGAATGCTCGCTCACCGCATAATTTTCTCCGAAATTTTCAAAAGTTACCTTGACGGCGGTTGCATCTGCATCATAACAGTTCTTAATCAATTCAATAAGCGCAATCGTTTCGTTCTTGATGAGTTGTTCACCAAGCATTGTTAATAATCGTGCATAAGGGCGAATGGGATATTGTTTTGGCATTATTTTTGTCCAACGATAATAAACTCTTCGGAGTAGACACACCGACCGGTAGAATCTGTCGTGAAACGTCCAATACTATCCCGATAAGGAGTTAATATCTTGTTGCTAATTTTCCGTTTTGTAGCATATACTTTATTGTAGCCGCTTACAAACAAAGACTCAACTAGATGCTTGGCGTTCTCGATGCGGACACTTTTGTATTCTGTATCACCAATAACAAAAATGGACATTCCAGCGGGTGAAACGATTTGCGAAACTTTTTCGACAATTTCCTGCATATCCAGATAATACTTTGCTACCGCCTTCGCTTGTGATTTGTCTTTGTCAAATAACGAAAAAACAACCCGGCTTCCCGTCTTATTTAATCGTTTAACTTCATTCTGAAAATTAAAGTCATTATACAAACTGCCAATCGAACCCCGCCGTAGCGTTCGATAATCCTCTGCAAATCCGAGCCAAAGTGCAGACAGTTGGTGTAGATCTGCATATTCGTAGGAGGTTACATACGGAGGACTGGTAATAAGCAGGTCGAGTTTTGTTTTTG
>JAITTA010000199.1 GCA_031287395.1 Dysgonamonadaceae bacterium
CTTGTCCTTTTCCGTAATTTTTATCGAATTTCCAGTCGGCTCCAACCTTGATATCATTCAGGATGTTTGTAGTCCGCAGGTTGAATCGTCCCATGGCCTTCAGGAAAATATCCACCGGTTTCCCGTCCACCAGGAGATCCGATATGTATTTTGAAGGCAGGAAAATGGCATCGTGTTCTCCGACGTAATCCCCCTCAGGAATGAATGATGCCCGGTTCACCTGTATTAATCGGCTTTCCTTGATTTGATCCGATTGGTAATGAATGGAACCGCTTAATTCGAGACTTTTGAAAAAATGATTTTCCTTCATGTTCCATTCCAGTTTGTTGGAAAGTCCTATTTTATTGTATTCCGATTTATAAAAATCGTTGGTTGAGGATATTTCGGGATCATTTTTTTTATCATCAAAAGAACCGGTGTAATCCAGATTCAGATTCCAATTGAAATTGTAGTTGTCGTTTTCAAACAATTTCCGGAGGCGTGAAGATGCTGTAAAGCGTTTGTAATTCAGATACGGATTTCGGGGATCTATCTGTGCGTCCAGCAGATCGAATCCGGTGTTGATACTCAAATTTTGGTCTTTAAAATCAATCCCTTTTCCCAGGTACGCCAGTTTACTGAAACCGTCTGCTTTAAACCGTACTTCCCACGGAGATTTACCCCGTTTACGTCTGATATTGACCAATCCGCTTGTCAGGTCTCCATATTCCACAGATGGGATACCCCGGACAATTTCCACACTTTCGATCTGGTCGGTCGAAATTGTGCGCATATCGATCCCTTTGCCAACAGTTTGCGGAACATTGGACTGGTTTCCTGATGTATATTGCATTTCGGCGGCCGTTGCGATTGGGATACCGTCTACGACGAAGGAAGTGCCTAAGGAAGAAATATCATATTTTGAATCGGAATTCCCGACTTCTCTAAGTTTAATGAGGTTTGCCTGGTTTAGCTGAGGATCTTTAGACATTCCTCCCGGGAGTAATTCCAATAAGTCTGTAAAACTTGACGGTTGGAGGTGTTGCATGGCTTTCAGGTCAATTCTGGAAGAGGCCGTCATCTTTTTGGACTCGGAGGCTGTGACAACGACAGCATCCAGATAAGTTTGATCGGCCTCCAGTCCGATCTCGGCAAATGTATCTTTAAACAATGATAAGGTCTCTTTTTTTGTCCGGTAACCAATATAAGAAATGGTGAATTTGTATTCTCCCGGACCGATACCCTTCAGATTCAATTGTCCTTTTTCGTCTGTTAGGGCAAAGTATTCGTTCCGGTCATTCTTTAAAGCAATAGACACAAACTCCAAAGTCGATCGGGTATTTTTATCAAGTATTCGTAAATTCAGTGATACCGGTTTATCCGATTCGGCATAAGAAAACATACAGGAAAACAGAAATACAAGAAAATGGGTACATCTTGGAGAAAAAAGAACTTTCTCGAACCGTTTCCAAGTCGTTGTATTTGTGAACCTTTTTTTCATTGATTCAATAAAATTTTATTCCAGAATTTCATATTCCTGTCCGTCCATGTAATAAATGGAATAATAATCTTTATTATTATCTTTCATCCACTGACGCATTTCGTTGATGTTATTCAGCTCTGCCTGACAGGATTCTGCGGATCCGTCTTCTTTTTTCGCATGGACCTCCTTTTCCATTTGATCGATATATTCCTGGGACAAACGGCGTTCTTTAATAGTCCCTGTTGCCCGGATTTTTGAGCCTACCAGTTCGCGGTTGAATCCTCCGATATTTCCTTTGGCTTCGATACGCAGGGAAGCATTTTCGCTTTCGCCAACGATAAAACAGCGTTTCCCGGAATGTTTACAGGTATGTGTGACATGTCCTACCGCTTTTACGGTTTTATCTACCAGTTGGTCTGCAACTTTCAAAAGGCTGTCAAGTTCGAAAACAGGAATGTCTGTCGATGCTGCCAATGTGTCGCCGGAAGTATTATTACCGCTATTTTCGGATGTTTGCTTACTACTGCATGAGAACAGTCCAATTGCAACAAGAGATACAAGAATCAGATTTTTCATATGTAAATAATTTGTTTTTTAAAGGTCGTATGGAACTCGCGTCATGTTTATGCGTTTGGGTGCAAGTTTTGCATGCTCGTTTCATACTTTGATATTTTATTTTTTTGTGATTGATTATAGAATGATTTTATGACTGATATTTTTTCTTTTTGAGCCAACAGGAGTAATCAGTAATGCAAAAGCTCCTGCAATTCCTGTAAGTAATACAAATATTACGTTGAATATTAGGTTTTTACGAAAAGGCTTCCAAATCAGGAAAAGAATGAATAAAAGTAGAATGTGTATTGCAAAAGCATAAAAACCGGTAAAATGTATCTTGGGTACAATATAATTGCTATCGGAATTTTTGAAAGTCAGGTATGCCGGGAATAACCATTGTGCATACTTATTCCATCTGTTTTCCGGGGCAGGAATAAAGCATTCATCCGCCTTTTGAAGTGTTTCCGTTTTCAGGGAGTACACTTTTTTCCCTGTTTCGTTGTCTACGGATACAATCCAGTAAAGCAAATTGCCCACGACCATCAGGTGATCTTTTTCCAGGTTGAGTGGATCTATATCCAGTTTCAAAGGAACATAGTTGCCTCCGTTTTCTTCTAAAATATAAACTTGACCTTTTTTGTCAAAAACGAAGCCGTAGAAGCGTTTATCTATGACTTCCAGAATAGAAAAATGGGCAATCTCCATCTGTTTGTTTATTTGGGTATTTTTCACATAAGGTTTTCCGTTGACCATTTTGAGATGAAACAATTTACCGTCGGCGTCTAAGGAAAAATAACCTTCGTCGTAAGGTTTTCGGATGTTCAGATTACCCGATGTCCATTGAGCCGGAAAAGAATAATCGTATTTTTCCAATGCAGATTGGAAAACGGCGCTTTTTTCCTCATTTATTTTATTCGTCCGGATATCGATAAATTCTATGTTTTTATTGAACCTGAATACATCCCCCGGAGATTCCAGGTTCAGTCGTTTAGGCAAAGATTCATACATGATATAAAGTCCTATTTCCGGGGTATTTATATCTTTTGGACTATACCGGAATACGACTTGCTTGGTGCGCAGGATGCGGGGATCAATGGCTATCCCGTCAATAGAATCCGGCATTGTGCCGTTTGAATGTAATTGCCTGTAATTCAGTAACGGCATAACGGAATCGAATTGTTCCCTGGTATAAATTCTTCCGGATGCATCGTGCAGATTGTCTTTTCTGCCGTCGAATTCAGTGAAGCAAAACTCTCTCAACAACGAACTGTAATAAACAAACGGGTAACGATCCTGAGCGTAAGCCGCTTTCTTAACTAAGGCGGGAATTCCCCAGAAACCGATCGCTACAACGCAAAGTAATAATAGGACATATATTGTATTTTTATTTTTCATTTTTTTTCTTCATTTACTGTTTTATTTTCATTTCCTTCATCTCTATTTCTTTCTTCCTATTGAGCTCCTTCTTTGAACCTGGATGTAGAGTAATATGTGAAAGAGAAACTGATGATAATGAATGCAATCAGTTCGGGCAGAAAGGTTGTAAAACCGCCTGATTTAGACGGAATGAAGAAAAATGACAGTGCGCATATGCCGGGGATTGCGTTTAATACCCGGTATTTCCAGACAGGTTCAAAGCTTACCCATGATGCGATCAGATATCCGGCCAGGCCTGCCAGAAACCATGGAAGTGCGGATAAAGAATTGGCGCAGACTATTTCTGGCGGAAATAAAACTCTTAATCCGATCAACAGAGATCCGAAAGATGCGGATAATAAGATGAACATGACGGTAAATCCATATCCCAACATAGCCGAAACAATAGATGATTCGGGCAACGGCAGATGCAAGGTCAATTTAAATCTTTTGTTTTGCATCTCAGGAGTATATTGATTGATGGCGAATAGTACCCCTGACAGGACAGGCAGGTATTTCATAAGTGTTAATAACGGGATGTCTTTCTGAATCACCGCTTCGACAAAGTCAACAGCTCCGGAAGTACGAAGCTGATGTAAAATGTCGATGAATATATAAGTAATTAACCCGGTAAAAATAATGAACAGTAAACCTGTCAGCCTCCGGGTTTTAATCCATTCTTTATAAAATATTGACTGATACATACATTCTATGAGATTAATATTTTCCTGTAAGACCGATAAATGAATCCTCTAAAGACAATTTTTCCTCGGTTATGTCCTGTGGATTTAAACCCATGGATTCCAATATTGACTCTACATGTTCCATGGATTCGAATGAATAGGTTTCCCAATGGTTCCCGATTCGTTCCGTATTCCAAAGGTCCTTGTTGCCGGGGATTTCTTTGTCATGATTACTTTTAAACCTGAACCGCCGAAAATGATCCATAATATAATCCGTGGATTCATGTAACAGGATACGGCCATAATCAAGAATGATACAATCGTCGATTAACATTTCCATGTCCTGGATGATGTGGGAAGTGAGGAATATCGTCTTATTTTCAGCGCCTGCATATTCTTTCAGGTATTCTACAAATAGACGGCGATACCCGGGGTCGAGGCCCATCGAGAAGTCGTCTAATATCAGTAATTCCGGATCTTGTGCAAATAGAAGTCCCAATGCCACTTGTGAACGTTGACCACACGACATGGTACTGATCCTTTGGGTAGGTCCGACTTTCAATTTTTTCAATAATTCATAGTAAGCTTCTTTCTTCCAATTCGGGAAAAACCGGCTGTAATATTTTTCAATTTGTCGTACATTGAAATAACTGTGCTGAATATGTCCTTCAAGCAACAGTCCGATACGGCTTTTGGTTTGAGGAGACAGGTTCTCCATGTCTTCTCCAAACATACGGCAGATTCCGGAACGGGGTTTCAGATATCCATTGAGAATATTGATGATAGTCGTTTTCCCTGTCCCGTTTTTACCCAATAAACCAAGAATCTTACCTTTTTTGACTTCAAAATTCAGGTTTTCATAAATGAGACGTTCACCATAATAATGTGTGATGTTCTCGCAGTTAATGATTGTTTCCATATTGATTCCCTGTAAATCAGGGATTAAATGATCTTGAATAAGGTTACAAATTTAGAGGTGATTTATTTGTTCCGCAATCCCATAAAGAAGGGATATTTTTAGCTTTTTTTATGTAAATATAGCATGATTATGTAGCATTTATATAGGATTGGGAAGTGTGGTTTTTACAAAATCATCAAAATTCATGAGTTTAAAAATCAGGAGAGTTCTATACGGTCTTAAAAAAATAAATAA
>JAITTA010000312.1 GCA_031287395.1 Dysgonamonadaceae bacterium
ATAAACAAAATCTGAATATAATAAAAAAAGCCCTGTCAAATGACGATTGGGAAACCATACAAAAAACCAGTCATAAGATGTTACCTATCATGAAAATGATCTCATCGAATGAGATTGTATCGATATTGAGTGAATTTGAAACAGGAGAACAGGATAAAAGGAAAGGTATAAACCTGCTTGAACTCCTGAAAATTCAGATTAGAAAAGCTGAAGATTATCTCTCTTTACTCAAAAAGAATAAATAGTAAATACAAAATAAACACGTTATGAAGCGAATTCCATATAACCATTAAAAAATAGATGTATATTATGAAAATTTTAATTGCAACAGACAAACCATTCGCAGCCGGAGCAGTAAGTAGCATCCGAAAAGTAATAGAAGATGCCGGTTTTCAATGCGTTTTATTGGAGAAATATACGGAAAAGTCACAATTATTGAACGCCGTGACTGACGCTAATGCAATCATTATCCGCAGTGATATTATCGACGCAGAAGTGTTGAATGCCGCTAAAAATCTGAAGATTGTTGTCAGAGCCGGGGCCGGTTACGATAATGTGGACCTGAATGCCGCTACAGCAAACGACGTTTGTGTTATGAATACCCCGGGACAAAACTCCAATGCTGTAGCAGAATTGGCATTGGGCCTGATGGTATATGCCATGAGAAATTTTTTCGACGGTTCGTCCGGTAGTGAATTGTCAGGTAAAAAACTGGGAATTCATGCCTATGGAAATGTAGGACGCAATGTTGCCCGTATTGCCAAAGGATTCGGGATGGAAGTTTACGCTTACGACCCCTATTGTCCTGTTGAAGTCATGGAACAAGACGACGTGAAACATTTAAGTACAGTGGAAGAACTGTATTCCGGCTGCCAGTTTGTTTCTTTACATATTCCGGCTACCGCAGAAACCAAAAATTCGATCAATTACGATCTATTGGGCAAAATGCCTGAGAAAGCGCTGTTAGTCAATACCGCACGAAAAGAAGTAATCAATGAGCCGGAACTGGTAAAATTGATGGAGGAACGTCCCGATTTCAAATATGTAACCGACATCATGCCTTCAAATCATGAAGAAATGCTTGCAAAATTTGAAAAACGTTATTATTCTACTCCTAAAAAAATCGGAGCACAGACTTCGGAAGCGAATAATAACGCAGGAATTGCCGCTGCAAAACAAATTGTGGATTTTTTCCGGACAGGTAATCAAAAATTCAGAGTCAACAAATGAATCATATCAAACTGCGCTTAACAATCCTCCAGTTCATTGAATTCTTCATCTGGGGTTCCTGGTTGATATCTTTCGGGAACTATATGTTCAGCATGGGAATGGGAGATAAAATCGGCACTTTGTTTGCCACAGCAGGGATTGCCTCTTTTATAATGCCTACTATCATCGGTATCATTGCCGATCGCTGGCTTAATTCGGAAAAATTATTGGGAATTTTGCACCTATTGGGAGCATTTTTCCTGTTTCTGGCCTCAAAAACATCCGACTTCAGTCACCTGTATTTATTGATGTTCCTCAATGCCATGGTCTTTATGCCCACTATCGGATTAAGTTATTCCGTTTGTTACAGCATATTAAATCAACGCGGATTACACCCCGTCAGGACATTTCCTCCCATACGGGTTTGGGGTACCGTCGGATTCATTGTCGCAATGTGGATTGTAAACCTGGCAGGATGGGGAACCAGCCCGAACCAGTTATTGTTGGCAAGTGCTTCCGCATTGATTTTGGGTTTATATTCATTCAGCCTTCCTCCTTCCCCTCCTACAAAAGCCATGAAAAAAGGGTCTTTGATATCGACTTTAGGACTGGATGCTTTGGTCTTGCTGAAAGAAAAAAAAATGGCAGTATTTTTTGTTTTTGCCGTTTTGCTGGGGGTATGCCTGCAAATCACCAATTCTTACGGGAGTACATTCATCGACAGTTTTAGAAATGATTACCCCAATTCGTTTGCTGTTAAATACAATAACATTTTCTTATCTTTATCTCAGATTTCAGAAGCATTGTTTATCCTGGCAATTCCGTTCTTTTTACGCAGATTCGGGATAAAAACCGTGATATTGATGAGTTTCGCAGCCTGGGTATTGAGATTCGGATTCTTCGGCATCGGAAATCCGGGGTCAGGAATGGTTTGGCTAACCCTTTCCATGATCATTTACGGGATGGCTTTTGATTTCTTTAATATATCCGGTTCACTTTTCATCGAACAGGAAACTCCGGCCAGGTTCCGTTCCAGTGCGCAAGGTATGTTGATGATGGTAACCAACGGATTAGGCTCTATTTTAGGAAATTACAGTGCCGAGGCTATCATCAACCACTATACCGAAAATTCCGTAACGAATTGGAGTATCTGTTGGTTCATTTTTGCCGGATATGCTTTAATTATAGGAGTCGCTTTTGCTTTCTTATTCAGATACCACCACGATTCCGGAAAAAGTTGAGAATTTCCATCATTAAACGAGTCATGAAAATAAGTTTTAATATCAACTTTCATACCGTTTGGGGACAAACTCTTCATGTAATCGGCTCTATTCCCGAACTGGGTAGCTGGAATGTTTTCATGGCCCATCCTATGAAATATACAGGCGATGGCAACTGGAATCTCGAAATCGAATTACCGGAATTAACTTCCGATTCAAATGAAATCAGCTTTGAATACCGGTACTTTATGAGTTCCAATAATAAGCTGATTTTTGAAGAATGGCAGAAAAATCATCATTTTTCGACCTGCAATACAAATTTATCCTACTACTTGTACGATTACTGGCAAAACAGGCCACAGAATCAGGCCTTTTATTCTTCTGCTTTTATTAAAAGTTTTTTTGCCCATCCGTGTAATAAATTCGAACGGGTAGTAAAATCAAATAAAAAAATAATAATTAAAGTTCTGGCTCCTCACATAAGCAGGAACCAAAGTTTATGTATCTCCGGAAATCAGGAAGAGCTTGGAAATTGGGATACAAGTAAACTTCTGCCTATGGATTGCGAACATTTTCCCGAATGGCGAGTTGAATTCGATGCGAATCATTTAAGAGACCCCATCGAATTTAAGTTTTGTATTATAAACAACGATACCAAAGAGATTGTCTCTTGGGAAAACGGGGACAATCGTATACTGAATATGCCTCTCCTGAAAGAAAACGAAACAGGTATCGTTTCGGGACTACAATTTCGGGATTATCAGGCAAACTGGAAATGTGCAGGGCTGGTGATCCCGGTATTTTCTCTGAGATCCGAGGATAGTTTTGGAATCGGTGATCTGGAAGATCTGAAAAAAATACTCGACTGGGCTAAAATAACATCGCAGAAAATAATCCAAGTACTGCCCGTCAACGACACAACAATGACACACACCCGGTCGGATTCCTACCCTTACAATGCCATCTCCATTTATGCTTTACATCCGCTATACCTGAACCTTGAAAAGATGGGCACATTGTCGGACCCGTCCAGGACCGGATTCTATAAGCAGAAACAAACAGAACTTAACCGGTCGGATACCGTGGACTACGAATCGGTAGATCGTTATAAATGGGACTACTTCAACGAAATATATGCTCAGGAAGGAAGTCTTGTTTTTTCCTCTGCAGAATTCATACTGTTTTTTAAAGAGAATGAAGAATGGCTGGTTCCCTATGCTGCCTATTCATACCTGCGGGAAATTTATAAGACCTGCGATTTCAAACAATGGGAAGATTATTCCAAATATGAAAAAGATAAAATTAATAATCTTTGTAATCCGAAATCAACTCATTACAAAAAAATTGCAATATACTATTATTTGCAGTTC
>JAITTA010000317.1 GCA_031287395.1 Dysgonamonadaceae bacterium
ACTAAAAAAATCGATTTGATCCCGATTGAAGAAGTGAATTTCGTATATCGTAACAATGATATAAACAATGAAGTGAAAGAATTCCTGAATTGGATTTTGTCGGAAGGACAGGTTTTCAATCATGAATATGGCTTACTGAATTTAAGTGAAAAACAACTTGCCCAAATACTACATCAATAACTATTTCGAATCGTATCAGCTCCTTGGATTAAGATAAAACAGGAGTTGTTTATGATTAAAATTAAAAAGTATTTATAATGAAACAAACATTTATATTATTGTCAATGATATTGCTGTCATTCCCCATTTTTGCCCAGCAAAAAAAGATTACGGGGAGGATTGTTGAAGCAACCGGTAAAGAACCTGTGGTGGGTGCCGTAGTCTCCATAAAATCAGGAAAAGAAGGAGCCGCCAGCGATGTGGACGGCCGGTTCGAAATCACAATCGACAAACCTCTGCCCGTAACACTTGTCGTCAATTATTTAGGTTATAAACCTCAGGAAATAGACGTATACGATGCGGAAGAACCTGTCTATATTCTGCTCAGCAACGATTTCAACTTATTGGATCAGGTTGTGGTCGTCGGCTACGGCAAGCAAAAACGGAAAGAATTGACCGGATCGGTCGCTTCGGTTCCCAAAGGGATTCTGTCTCCGGAAAAACAGGCTATATCTTTTGATAACTTGTTGGGAGGATCTGTCGCCGGTGTGAATGTAACACAAACATCGGGACAACCGGGGGCGACTTCTACCATCCGTATCAGAGGCGGAAATTCCATTAACGGTGGCAATGAACCTTTATATGTAATCGATGGAATTATTTTTTATAACGATCAGAATTCAACGAGAACGAATGCCGGGTCGGTAGATGGCGGACTAAACCCGTTGGCAAGTATCAATACGGCTGATATTGAATCTGTTGATATATTGAAAGACGTTTCGGCCACAGCTATTTACGGTTCACGTGGCGCTAACGGGGTAATTATTATTACCACCAAATCGGGGAAAAAAGGAAAAAATAACATAAACTACCAGTTTTCAACAGGTTGGCAACAAGTAACGAAAAAATTGGACTTACTGGATGCAGGACAGTGGGCGGAATTGTATTCCGAGTTGGACGGAGGGAATACTTCTGTTGCAGACATACTGAAATCAGGAAAAACGGCCGACTGGCAGGATGCTGCGCTTCAAACCGGGATATCCGAGAGTCATCAACTGTCTGTTAACGGAGGAGATGAGATCACCCGGTATCTTTTGTCGGGAGGTTATGTAGACCAGAAGGGCATTGTTATTAATACCGGTTTTGATCGTTATTCCGGTAGGGTTAATCTGGAACGCGATGTCTTTAAAAACCTGACGGTTGGAATCAATGCTACTGCCGGCCGTTCCACTCAGAACGGGTTTACAAATATCAGCGGTACACAACTTACAGGACGTGTTGCCAGTCCTTTTGATCTGGCTCTTCGTACGCCTCCCGTGGTTCCGGTATATGATGAAGACGGTCATTTCAACCATACAAATCCGTATGACGTAGGAGATTTCCGGCTGGGAGATTTTTCAACCAATCCGATTGCAGATTTGAAAAATACCATCGCCGAAACGAAAAACACTTCTTTGATCGGACGATTTTATGTGTCATATACCATCATTCCTTCTTTGGTTGCGAAAATCAGTTCAGGGGTCAATCTGAGTCACATTGTACAGAATTATTATGCTCCTTCCACCACCGTAGCCGGTCTGAAGGATACCGGGCGCGGTTCGGTCGGTAATAAAGATTACGATTCCATGCAAAACGAATTTACCTTGAATTATTCGAAAGAATTGAATAAAAATCATCTGATTGAAGTATTGGCCGGGTATACTTCGCAAAAAACGACTATTGCTTATTCAACAGCTTTAGCGACAAATTTCACCAACGAATTGTTGACTTTTCATGATCTGGGAGCCGGAGCCAAGCGGGAACCCGCTTCGTCCGGCGGAAGCGAAAATACCCTGAACTCATACCTGGGAAGAGTGAATTATTCTTTATTGAATCGGTACAACCTCACAGCTACCTTGAGAGCAGACGGTTCTTCCCGTTTTGTGAAACATTGGGGGTATTTCCCTTCTTTGGGTTTATCGTGGAACATTGACCAGGAACCGTTCTTTAAAAGCCGTTTGATCAATGACCTGAAACTGAGGGTCACCACCGGAACGGTCGGGAACCAGGAAATCGGGGATTACCGTTATGAGGCGACATATGCTTCCGGAAGTTATACTTTCGGAGGAGAAGCGGCGACTACTTATCGTCGGAACACGCTTGAAAATCCTGATTTGAAATGGGAGACAACTACTCAGCATAATATCGGTTTTGATGTCGGTTTCCTGAAAAGGAAAATAAATCTTGTCTTGGATGTTTATTACAAAAAAACAACCGATTTGCTGGCTCAGGTTCCCGTAGAACTCACTACCGGATTTTCTACCCAGTTGCAGAACGTCGGAACGCTTACCAACAAAGGCCTCGAATTGACAATAAACGGAAATGTCATTGAAAAAAAACAGTTTAATTGGACGGTTTCTGCCAATGTGGCAAAGAATATCAATAAGATAACACGATTACCCCATAATATAGTTCCCGAATTCAATATTTCTCTGTCGGCCCTTTCTCCTCTGATTGTTCGGGAGGGAGAGGCGTTGGGGACTTTCTATGGTTACATCTTTGATGGGGTTGTTCAAACGGGAGACAATCTTTCTAAAGTACCTGTACCCGGTTGGTTCGGTTCGACTCCGGTGCAGCCGGGCGATCCTAAATATCGTGATATTCCCGCCAAAGACGGCACAATCGATGGGAAAATCACTGCCGACAATGATAAAGTGATCTTAGGATCCACGCAACCGAATTTCACTTACGGCTTCTCAAGTAATTTGGTTTATAAACAGTTGGATTTTTCCGTTCAATTTCAGGGTAGTCAGGGAAATAAACTTTATAATGCGTTACGTCATAATCTGGAAGCTACTACCAAATATTTCAATGGTTCTTCTGTCCTAGCCGAACGATGGAGACCCGGAAGTCCTTCCGCTTCCGTACCAAGAGCAACGAATACCGATTATCTGAACCTCGATAGCCGGTATATAGAGGATGCTTCATATCTCCGGTTGAAAAATATGACGATAGGGTATAATCTTCCTTCCGTTAAACTGGGAAATTCCTTTTCGCAGGCGAAATTTAGGCTCTTTGCTTCCGTGCAAAATTTACTTACGCTGACTAAATATAAAGGGTATGATCCGGAAGCTTCACACAATGGAAGCGATGAAACAAGTAGTTTGTTGCAGGGTGTGGATTCTGGGGCTTATCCGGCTTCCGTTTCGTTCACCCTGGGAATTGGAGTCACTTTGTAATTCATTCTATAAACAAAAATTATTATCGTATGAAACGAGCATGCAAAACTTACACCCAAACGCATGAACATGACGCGAGTTCCATATGACCTTTAAAAATAAAATTATGTACATATGAAAACAATATTATCATTTTTTCTTTTGTCCGTATTGTTTGTGGCTTGCAATGATCTGGATCTGATTCCGGTCGGCAGCATCACAGGAAGTAACATCTTAAAAACGGATAATGATGCCATTGCATTGACCAACGGAATATATGTCATCCATGCATCGATGAGCCCGCGTATCGCTTATATGACCGATCTGGCTGCTGATGCCACACAATCGGGCGAGGCGGTTCTTTCTGAGTCGGGGGCTTTGTTGGGTATTTATACTTATGGTCCCGGCAATGGTCATGTACTTTCGATATGGACTTTTATTTACCAGGGAATTTCAACGGCCAATTCTGTCATTGATCGGTTAGATGCTTCTACGGCTGTTTCCGAACCGTTAAAAACACGGCTGATTGGCGAAGCAAAATTCCATCGGGCTTTATTTTATTATTATGCCGTACAGTTCTGGGGCGATGTCCCCTTGATATTGCATCCTACCGAAGGACAGGGGGGTGTCCGGACTAAAGTCGATGAAGTGTATCGTCAAATTGTTGAAGATCTTACGGATGCTGCCAAGCCGGAGGTATTGCCGGTATCGTATCCCGAAAAAGAGAAAGGAAGGGTAACTAACGGCGCAGCCTATGCTCTATTGGCGAAAACTTATTTGGTTTGGACACAGACATCTGCAGGCGCTCCTTCGGATGGTTACAACAAAGCGGTAGAAGCAGCCGAAAAAGTGAAAGGATATGAATTGCAGGAAGATTTTCTTGAAAATTGGAGTACGGTGAATCGCGACGGAAAAGAAAATATTTTTTCGGCTCATCATGCGATTACCGGAAATAATCACCTGTGCCACTGTGCTTTTTCCAATGGATTCACCAATGCAACGCCTCACCTGGTCGTATCGAATATTTCTTTCTATCATCAATTTGATGATCGGGACCAGCGCAAAGCCGCTACTTATGCCAAAAGGTTGTGGGACGAAACAAAAGGAGATTATTTTGAGTTTACTCTGCCTCGTTTCCAGAAGTATATCGACCCGCTCCATCTGCAAACAATCGTTAAGACGATGGATGTCGATCGTACAATCCTGCGTTATTCCGATGTTTTATTGACTAAAGCGGAAGCCATTAACGAAAGAGACCATGGACCTTCGGCTGATAACAGTGCTGCTTATCAGGCTATCAATCAAGTGCGTCGTCGCGCTTTTAACCGGGAACCGGATCCTTCTGCTTTCGACTTGAAAGGTTTAAATTATGAACAATTCAGAGAAGCCGTGAGGAAAGAACGATTTTTTGAATTTACTTATGAACAGCAACGTTGGCTGGATCTGGTACGATGGAAAATTCTTGTGAAAACGGTAAAAGCCGTACCCGGAAAGGAAAAAATCGAATTGAAACACTATCGTTTCCCGATTCCACAATCTCAACGCGATATTAATCCGGAAGGACTCTGGCAAAACTGGGGATACGATGGTTACGATGAAGTGAAAACAGGTAGTAATCCGTATGTGGGATTTGAATAATAAAGATTGTTGAATATTTTTAATTAATGAATGATATAAAATGAAAAAGAAAACGGTTATTTTATGGTGTGCGCTATTTGTGTTTACTTCTTCTTTTTCACAGAAAAAAAAGAAAGATGATCCTCTGGACAACATCGCTATCGAATACTTGAATCGTTCGTTCGATGTGTATGATAAACTACAGAAATTGATTTGGAGTCATCCGGAACTCGGATTTCTTGAAACGGAAAGTTCCGGAGATTTACAAAATCATTTACAGGGAAACGGTTTTACGGTAGAATCCGGCGTGGCGGGTATGCCTACCGCATTTGTGGCGAGTTACGGTTCCGGAAGCCCGGTGATTGGTATCCTGGCTGAATTTGATGCGCTTCCCGGACTGTCGCAAGATACGGTTCCTTACCGGAAGCCTTTGATTGAAGGTGGTAATGGGCATGGTTGTGGTCACAATCTCTTTGGCGTAGGTTCCGTGGCCGGAGCCGTAGCTATCAAGCAATGGTTGGAGTCGGGTAAACATCAGGGAACTGTTAAAATTTTCGGAACTCCCGCCGAAGAAGGAGGAGGCGGAAAGGTATATATGGTTCGGGACGGTTTATTTAAAGGAGTCGATATTGTGTTGGATTGGCATCCGTCGACGGGAAACGGGGTCAGTGTAGGAACCGGAACCGCCATACAAATGATCGATTACAGTTTTTACGGCGTTTCTTCCCATGCTGCCGGAAGTCCGGACAAAGGCCGGTCGGCGTTGGATGGGGTAGAGGCTTTTAATTACATGGTGAATCTGCTTCGCGAACATGTACCGACTTCTTCCCGTATCCATTACGTGATCACGAACGGAGGGGAAGCGCCTAATGTCGTGCCTGATTATGCTAAGGTATCTTATTACATCCGGAATCCAAAACGGGAAGTCTTGAAGGATCTGACAAATTGGATAGGACAGGCCGCCGAAGGCGCTGCCAAAGGGACGCAGACTACTGTTAAATCTGAAATCATTTCCGGTTTTTATGAATTATTAAATAACCGGACGCTGGCTCAGTTGGTGCAGAAAAAACTGGAATTAGTAGGCGGTGTGATATACGATGACAGGGAACGTGCTTTTGCCGAAGAGATCGTGAAAAGTTTAAATCAGAACGATAGTATTTTGAAAAATGCAAAAATTATCAGACCTTTGCAAGAGGAGAAACCTTCTTTGGGAGGCGGTTCAACTGATGTAGGTGATGTGAGTTGGAATGTGCCTACAATAAGTTTCGGAACGGCAACTTTTATTCCCGGAAGCGCCGGCCACAGTTGGCAGAATGTTGCATCGGGAGGTTCAACCATCGGAACAAAGGGGTTGATCAATGCGGCAAAGGTGTTTTCTTTAACGGCGATAGAACTTTATACTAACCCTGGATTAGTGCAGGAGGCTCGATCGGAATTTGAAAGGAAAAGAGGAGCGGATTTCTTGTATGTCCCTTTATTGGGAGATCGGGTGCCGGCATTGGATTACAGACGGAAAAAATAATAGTTCTGAAAATTTTAATTTAAATAAATTCCGATGATGAGTATTTTTCAAAGAAAACCTGTTCTCACCTTACTTTCGGAGTCACAGGAAGAAGGGAGTCATACATTACGAAAAACCCTGGGACCCGTTAAATTGATTGCCTTAGGCTTAGGAGCCATTATCGGAGCAGGACTTTTCTCAATTACCGGCATTGCTGCCGGTAGTTTTGCCGGACCGTCGATCACGATCTCTTTTCTGATTGCTGCAGTTGGATGCTGTTTTGCGGGTTTGTGTTATGCCGAATTTGCATCCATGCTTCCTGTTGCAGGAAGTGCATATACCTATTCGTACGCTACCCTGGGTGAATTTATCGCCTGGGTGATCGGATGGGATCTGATTTTGGAATATGCAGTCGCTTCGGCTACCGTCAGTATCAGTTGGAGTCGTTACCTGGTGAAGTTATTGGAAAATTTTCAGGTGCATCTGCCTGTCGAGTTGACCGCTTGTCCGTGGGAGGGTGGTATTATCAACCTTCCGGCGGCGCTAATCGTCATCCTGATGAGTTTGTTACTGATACGGGGTACGGAAAAATCGTCTTTTGTCAATATCCTGATTGTTATTCTGAAGGTCGCTGTAGTGATTAGCTTTATTGTAATCGGTTGGAAATTTATTCGATCGGATAATTATGTGCCTTATATTCCTGAAAATAC
>JAITTA010000098.1 GCA_031287395.1 Dysgonamonadaceae bacterium
GGAAGATATTCCAGTTCCATAATCCGGCCTTTTTCCCGGATGACTTCGTTCAGGAAGTCAATCAGTAACTCTTTACAGGACTCTGTCCCGAACAACTTGTGAAATCCGAAATCCGTTAACGGATTCAGGTATTTCGAATGAACCGCAAAATATTCCATTTTAGTTAAGGGTTTTGTTAAAAAAATGAATGACAAATGTAACTATTTATTTTCGAAAACAGAAAAATCGTGCCAAAAATTTTCAGAGACAGAGAATCCGGAATCGGGAGTTTGACACATAAATAAAGTTAAATTAGTTGTAAAATCAAACTGTCAAGGTCGGGATAATAATTTTTTATATTACAAAAAAATTATTTTCTTTGTATTAAAAATAAATTAAATGAAGCGAGTATGCAAAATTTGCATCAAAGAGCATCAATTCATAGAATCGGCGCCAGCCAATTACGAAGTAGTCGGTGTAGCCAACAATGACGCGAGTTCCATGTGACCTTTAAAGTAAATTATATATACATGAAAACAAATAAACAAACCCTGGTTTTTACTCTATTGGCGAGTGTGCCGTTTAGTGCTGTGTCTCAGCAGAATGTTTCCGGTAAGCCATTGAATATTGTGCATATAATGACCGATGATCATTCGTTTCAAACTATCGGTGCATATGGTCACCCGCTTTCTAAACAAGCGCCCACTCCCAATATCGACAGGTTAGCTTCACAAGGAGTTTTGTTTCGCAAGGCATTTGTGGAAAATTCATTGTCTACACCGAGCCGGGCTTGCTTAATGACCGGTCTGTACAGTCATCAGAACGGACAGCGGCAATTGGGAAAGGGTATCGATACAACGAAAGTTTTTATTTCCGAGTTATTGCAGGAACGGGGTTATCAGACTGCCGTTGTCGGTAAATGGCATATGCAGTGCGAACCGAAGGGGTTTGATTTTTATGAGGTATTAAATGATCAGGGTAATTATTATAATCCCGGATTCAAATCTAAAACTTCCGGTGGAAAATATTTGCGGGAAGAAGGTTATGCCACTTCATTGATAACAGATCATGCCATCGAATTTCTGGAAATGCGTGATCCGGATAAACCGTTTTGTTTATTTGTACATCACAAAGCGCCGCATCGTAATTGGATGCCGGAAGGCAAATATCTCGATTTGTACGAAGATGTAGAATTTCCTTATCCCGATACGTTCTACGATGATTATAGTACTCGTTGTGAATCTGCCCGTTCTCAGGAAATGACTATTGCCAAAGATATGACGTTGATTTCCGATTTGAAAGTTGGGGAATTGGAAGATCCTGTTTTTGCGACAGAACGACAAAATTGGTTGCGGGCTTTGGACCGGTTGACTCCTGCGCAACGCAAAACATGGGATGAAAGCTATTCGGAGAAGAATAAAAAATTCATCGCGCAAAATTTACAAGGGAAAGAGTTGGTCAAATGGAAATATCAACGGTATATCAAAGATTACTTGCGTTGTATCAAAACCATCGACGACGAGGTCGGACGTTTGACCGGATACCTGGAGGAACATGGCCTGCTTGAAAATACGGTTATTGTTTACACTTCCGACCAGGGATTTTACATGGGGGAACATGGCTGGTTCGACAAACGTTTCATGTATGAGGAATCGTTTCGTACGCCACTTATCGTTTGTTATCCGGGAAAAAATCGCCGGGGAATTGCAAGTGATGCTTTAGTTCAGAATATCGACTATGCTGCAACTTATCTCGATATTGCAGGGATAAAGAAGCCTGTGGAAATGAGCGGTTTCTCGTTACTTCCATTGTTAGGAGGACAAACTCCGGTCGATTGGCGTACCGATTTGTATTACCACTATTATGATTATCCTGCCGTTCATCAGGTCAGACGCCACGACGGGGTACGCGACGACCGTTACAAATTAATTCATTTCTATGGTAAAGGAGAAGGGAAAGATGCAGGAAAGAACATCCATTGTAATGAATTGTACGATTTACAGAATGATCCCCATGAATTGAATAATTTATATGGACAAGCAGCCTATCGTGATGTACAGGATCGTTTACAGAAACGTTTGGACAAGTATCGTGTTGATTTAAGAGTCGATGAGTTTTAGTTTCAAGGGAGTTCCGGGGAATCGAAGGGATTTGTTGGTATAAACCATTCTTACAGTACGATTTAACTTATTTTAACTCTTCTCGAATCATTGTGATTGAAATTATGTATATTTTTGCAATCAATTTGAATAAATATTCATCATGGATGCGAAAAGGGAACGTCATATTGCGATTCGAAGAGCTATAAAAAATCATTCGGTAAGTAGTCAGGAAGAGTTGAAGAACATTCTTGAAAAAGAAGGATTGGAGTTCGCTCAAGCTACATTGTCACGGGATATAAAAGAACTTAAAATCGTGAAATATCCCGACGTGAACGGAACTTATATTTACACCTTTCATGGGGAGAATAATTATTCATCAGAATTGAATAATCCTGTTGACGAGAAAGAATTGTCGGTCAGGGCAACTTCTTCTCTTGAATTTTCGAATAATCTCGCTGTATTGAAAACGCGTCCGGGTTACGCCATGGGGATCGCTTCGGATATCGATAGTCTGGCGTCCGAAGAGATTTTAGGGACGATTGCCGGAGATGATACCATTCTTTTGATTCCCAGGGAAGGTATTTCACGGAAAGCGGTTATCGATGTGTTGCAGGTTATTATTCCGAATTTGAGTTATAAATTGTAAAGAAATGAGTGAAGAAATTCAGGTTGTTGTAGCGGACGAAAGCCATAAAAAATATGTTCAGACAATACTGGACACTATTGAGGCCGCTGCCAAGGTCAGAGGAACCGGTATTGCCAAACGTACATCCGAATATATTGAACAGAAGATACGTGAGGGTAAGGCAATTATTGCTCTGTGTGGAGATGAATTTGCCGGTTTTTGTTATATTGAAAGCTGGGGAAATAAGCAATATGTTGCAAATTCGGGATTGATTGTCGTGGAAAAATTCCGGGGGCATGGTTTGGCTAAACGGATTAAACAAAAATCTTTTGAATTGTCGAGACAGATGTTTCCGGATGCTAAATTATTCGGATTGACATCGGGAGCAGCTGTGATGAAAATCAATACGGAACTGGGCTATGTACCGGTTACTTTTGCCGATCTGACCGATGATGAAGCTTTCTGGAGGGGTTGTCAGGGTTGTGTTAATTATGATATTCTGCAACGTACGGATAGAAGGTATTGCATTTGTACGGCCATGTTATATGATCCGAAAAAGAAGATTTAAAAAACAGATCATGATCGTATGAAACGAGTATGCAAAACTTGCATCAAAAAGCATGAATAGGGCGCGGGTTCCATATGATCTTTAAAAATAAATGATGTACATATGAAAAAAGAAAAAGTGGTTTTAGCATTCAGCGGCGGATTGGATACTTCCTTTTGTGCCATGTATTTATCTCAGGAAAAGGGATATGAAGTATATACCGCACTTGCAAATACCGGAGGATTCGGTGACGACGATTTGAAGCGGATTGAAGAACGTGCGTATAGGCTGGGGGTAAAAAAACATGTATCGCTGGACATCACAAAAGAGTATTATGAAAAGAGCATCAAATACATGGTATACGGAAATGTTTTGCGTAACGGAACTTATCCCATATCGGTAAGTTCGGAACGTATATTCCAGGCTATAGCAATTATTAATTATGCCAAGGAAATCGGAGCGGATTATGTAGCTCATGGAAGCACCGGAGCCGGGAATGATCAGGTTCGCTTTGACCTGACTTTTGATGTGCTGGCTCCTGAGATCAAGATTCTGACTCCAACACGAGATATGATTCTGACTCGTGAATATGAAATCGATTACCTTAAAAATCATGGATATGAAGCCGATTTTACAAAAATGGAATATTCTATTAATAAAGGGCTTTGGGGTACCAGCATCGGCGGGAAGGAAACTTTAAAATCCAACCAGACCCTGCCGGAAGAAGCTTACCCGTCTCAGGTTGTTAAGCAGGAAACAGAGGAGTTGAAAATCGGATTTGAAAGAGGGGAGATCGATTCGGTAAACGGAAAGAAATACAAAAATAAAGTGGAAGCTATCCAGGCTGTAGAAGCCATTGGTTCGCAATACGGTATAGGACGGGATATGCATATTGGGGATACGATTATCGGAATCAAAGGACGAGTCGGCTTTGAGGCGGCAGGCCCCATGTTGATCATCAATTCCCATAAAATGCTGGAAAAACATACTTTGAGCAAATGGCAACAGTACTGGAAAGACCAGATCGGTAATTGGTACGGCCTGTTTTTGCATGAAGCACAGTACCTGGAACCTGTCATGCGCGATATGGAGGCTTTCCTTGAAAGCACTCAGAGTCGTGTCACCGGAGAGGTTATTGTGAAGTTGCGCCCGTATGGCTATACTCTGGTCGGTGTGGAAAGTGATTTTGACCTGATGAAAACCGACTTCGGAGAATACGGCGAAATCAATAAGGCATGGACAGCCGAGGATGCCAAGGGATTTACGAAAATAACGGCAATCCCGACGAAAATTTATTTTAATATAAAAAAGACCACATGATAAAGACAGGAATTATCGGCGGTGCAGGGTACACAGCAGGCGAATTACTTCGTTTGTTAATCAATCACCCCAATGTGGAAATCTCTTTTGTTCACAGTACAAGCAACGCCGGGAACAAAATAACCGATGTTCATGAAGGTCTGATCGGAGAGACGGAATTGGTCTTTTCGGACAAGTATTCGTTTGAGGGATTAGATGCCTTGTTTTTGTGTTCCGCTCATGGCGACAGTAAAAAGTTTATGGAAGAAAACAGGGTTCCAGATGAGCTGAAAGTCATTGATCTATCGACGGATTACCGTCATAGAGCTTCTGCTGCCTGTTTTATATACGGATTGCCTGAGTTGAATAAGGATGCAATAAAGAAAACGAACCGACTGGCCAATCCCGGTTGTTTTGCAACGGCTATTCAATTGGCTATTTTGCCATTGGCCGCGAATCAATTGCTGACGGACGAGATACATGTCAATGCCATAACCGGTTCGACAGGAGCCGAAGTGAAACCT
>JAITTA010000155.1 GCA_031287395.1 Dysgonamonadaceae bacterium
TTCATGGTACTTGTTTGTGGTGGAGGGATATTACCCCTGCTCCAGAATGGAATCGTTGATATGACCGGCGGTGTAGGTTACCTTACCAGCTATTGGGTAATTGTAGTTGGTCTTATTTACCTGCTCTATTATGCTCTCATTGGCTGTAAAAACGTAAACAAAGATATTCCTGTTAAGTAATCATTAACAATTGAGAATTGAGAATTGAGAATAACAGAGTGTTTACACGCGAAAATAATTCTCAATTCTCAATTTCATAATTCATAATTCATGGACACATCAAAAATAAAAGAAAAATTCAAATCATTATACGGAACAGAAGGTACCATGTACACTTCTCCCGGACGCATTAACATTATCGGAGAACATACGGACTATAATGGCGGTTTCGTCCTTCCAGGAGCGATCGACAAAGCCATGTATTGTGAAATCAAACCCAACGGAACCGGTAAAGTTCGCGCCTACGCCCTGGATCTGAACGAATCGTGCGAATTCGGACTCGAAGAAGCGGACAAACCTGTAAAACAATGGGCCTGTTATATTTTCGGAATATGCCGGGAAATGGCTAAAAAAGGAAAACAAGTCGAAGGATTTGATACCGTTTTTGCAGGCGATGTCCCTCTGGGAGCAGGAATGTCGTCTTCTGCTGCTTTGGAAAGTTGTTTCGGTTTTGCTTTGAACGATCAATTTAACCTCGGTTTCAGCCGGATGGAAATTGCTTTGATGGGACAGGCAACAGAACACAATTATTGCGGAGTGAAATGTGGTATCATGGACCAATTTGCATCCTGCAACGGCAAAGAAGGTTACCTGATGCGTCTGGACTGCCGTTCATTGGAATTCGAATACGTGCCGTTCAATCCGAAAGGTTACCGTTTGGTTCTCCTGAATACCTGCGTTACGCATAACCTGGCAGGAGGCGAATACAACAAACGCCGTGAATCCTGCGAAAGAGTGGTAGCCGCAATAGCCAAACGCCACCCCGAAGTAAAATTGCTTCGCGATGCGACTCCGGATATGCTGAAAGAAGTGAAGAACGAAGTGGACCCGATAGATTACACCCGTTCCGAATTTGTAATCGAAGAAATCCAACGTTTGCTTGATGCTTGCGCCGCTATGGAAAAAAATGACTACGAAACAGTAGGCCAAAAAATGTACGGCACTCACGAAGGTTTGAGCAAAAAATACGAAGTCAGTTGTCCTGAACTGGATTTCCTGAACGATATAGCCAAGAAATGCGGCGTAACCGGGTCTCGCGTAATGGGCGGCGGTTTCGGCGGTTGTACAATCAACCTGGTGAAGGAAAACCTGTATGACGATTTCGTAAAGAAAGCTTCCGAAGCTTATGAAAAAGAATTTGGAATCAAAGCAAAAATCTACGATGTAGTCATCAAAGACGGAGCAAGAAGATTGTAAATATTACAAAATCATTAAAGAATTACCCCGGTTTTGCCATGTATTACATGCAAAACCGGGGTAAATACATCAGAAAACAGGTTTCCGCACAAATCCCTTACGTTTTAGATAGGCATCAGGAGTCGCATCTTTACTTCTGAACTCACGGTATAATATTGCCGGGTCGTCCGAATCTCCTTTTTCCAAAACAAATTTTCTAAACCCGGCAGCTACTTCCGGATTGAAAATATCTCCGGTTTCCACGAATGCCTGGTAAGCATCGGCATCAAGAACAGCCGACCAGGTATAGGCATAATAACCGGCAGAATACCCCGGATCACTTCCGAAAATATGATTGAAATACCAACTACTATAACGGGGCGCTATTTCTTTAATCAATCCCAGCTTTTTCATCGCCGCCGTTTCAAATGCCACAGCTTCATGACGGACGGTATCGGTCAGCATATGCCAATCCATGTCCAAAGCCGAAGCCGCAATCAGTTCCATCGTGACGAATCCCTGATTGAAAGCCCTGGCTGCCTGTATCTTAGCAATTAAACTATCGGGTATGATCTCCCCTGTTTGGTAATGTTTGGCATAAAGCTTCAGCATTTGCGGTTCCAATACCCAATTTTCCATGATTTGGGAAGGTAATTCCACAAAATCGGAAGGAACATTTGTTCCCGAAGTCGAACGGTATTTACATTGCGTTAAAAGTCCATGCAGTGCATGTCCGAATTCATGAAACATAGTTTCGGCTTCATCGATACTGAGTAATGAAGGAGTATCTCCCACAGGACGTGTAAAATTACAAACATTGACAATTACCGGAGCCGAACGCATCCCATCCTTGAAATATTCGGGACGGATATTCTCCATCCATGCGCCTCCCCTTTTCGTAGCACGGGGAAAGAAATCAAAATACATGATTCCGAGATGGGAACCGTCACGGTCTTTGACCTCGTAGGTCATTACCTCCTCGTGATACACCGGCAGGTTGGTCAGCTTCTCGAACTGCAACCCCCATAATTTATTGCAAAGCAGAAACAACCCCTGTTGTGTGCTCTCCAGACTAAAATAGGGACGGACACTTTCTTCATCCAGATTATAACGCTCTTTTCTCAATTTTTCGGTATAATACCACCAATCCCATCCTTCCGGTTTGAAATTTTCTCCTGCTTTATTCATTATTTTCTGTAACTCGGAAGCTTCCTGTTTGGCATAAGGAATGGTTGCCTTTGCAACCTGGTCAATCAGAGCATTTGCAGCAGCAGGGGTTTTAGCCATATTGTCGCTGATAATGAAGTCCGCCCAGGTCTTATATCCCATGATATTTGCTTTTTGAGTGCGTAAAGACACTATTTTTTCAAGAATGACTTTGTTATCCAAATCATCGTTGTTATTTCCACGATTGATATAGGCCTTATACATTTTTTCACGAAGGACCCGGTTATCGGCAAATTGCATAAACGGGATCCAGCTTGGTTTATGCAACGTGAAAATCCAACCTTCTTTCCCCTCTTTTTCAGCAAACTCCGCCGCAGCATTGATACTCGATTCGGGTAAACCGGACAAATCCTTCCGATCTGTAATCACCAGTTGAAACCGGTTATTCTCAGCCAGAAGATTTTTACCGAATTTATTGGTAAGTACCACGATTTCTTCGTTGATCTTCATCACTTTGGCTTTATCTTCAGGAGAAAGGCTGGTGCCTCCGCGAACAAAGTTCTTATAATATTTTTCAATCAGACGATTTTCTTCCGCTCCTAAGCCCAGACCGGACCTTTCATCATAAACGGCTTTTACACGGGCAAACAACTTTTCATTCATGTAAATCTCGTCGTTATGCTTGGTCAGTACTGGTTCATACTCTTCTTTAATCTCGTCCATACCGGGCAATCCGTCGGACTCCGCCAAATTAAAAAAGACGCCGGAAACCTTACTCAAAAGTTCCCCGGCAGAATCCAATGCCAGAATAGTATTCTCAAAACCGGGTTTTTCTTCATTATTCGTTATCACCTCTATCTCTTTTTTGTGTTCTTCCAATCCCTTATCAAAAGCGGGTTTATAATGTTCTACCTTTATTTTATCAAAAGGAGGAACACCAAAAGGAGTAGTCCACTCCGAGAAAAAAGGATTTTCTCCGGTCTCTTCGCCGGATTTTTCCTGTTTTTTAGAACAAGACGTCAAAGCAATTCCTACAATCATAACTACAAATAATAATTTTTTCATAAATACATTTATTAAATTCGACTCAATAACCTCCGCCAAATTTACGTATTTTTTCAAAAACATTCATTACCTTTGCACCCTTATTTGTATATTTGTCTGAAATCATGATGGAAGTAAATAATCAAAGCAACGAGGAAGTAAAAAAAAGCCTCAACTTCATTGAAGTGATCGTAGAAAAAGATTTGGCAGAAGGAAAAAACAACGGTAAAATACAAACCCGATTTCCACCGGAACCAAACGGGTATCTGCATATCGGTCATGCTAAAGCGATCTGTATGGACTTTGGAATTGCTCAGAAATACGGCGGCATCTGCAACCTGCGCTTTGATGATACCAACCCGATAAAAGAAGACGTAGAATACGTCGATTCCATCATGGAGGATATTCAATGGCTTGGCTATCAATGGAAAAATGTTTATTACGCATCCGATTATTTCCAACAGCTCTGGGATTTCGCCGTTCAATTGATCAAAGATGGAAAAGCTTACATCGATGAACAATCGGCCGACGAAATTGCCAAACAAAAAGGAACTCCGACAGAACCGGGAAAAGAAAGCCCTTTCCGGAACCGGCCTATAGAAGAAAGCCTGACCCTGTTTGAAAAAATGAATACCGGAGAAATTGCCGAAGGCGCTATGGTATTGCGTGCCAAAATCGATATGGCATCATCCAATATGCACTTCAGGGATCCGATTATCTATCGCGTAATCCGCCATCCTCATCACCGGACGGGAACAAAGTGGAAAGCCTATCCGATGTACGACTTCGCTCATGGAGAGAGCGACTATTTCGAAGGGGTGACCCATTCCATCTGTACGCTCGAATTTGTTGTACACCGCCCACTCTATGACTGGTTTATCGACGAATTGAAAAAACATCGCCCGGAAGACGGAGATTACCGGCCACGGCAATACGAATTCAACCGCCTGGGTCTGACTTACACGGTGATGAGTAAACGGAAACTGCTGCAATTGGT